>CAYTRM010000001.1:0-43003 GCA_964440225.1 uncultured Thermoleophilia bacterium
CCCGCTGCGCGCGGGGTCGGCGATCGCCCCCGGGAGATCGGACGTGCGCCGGGGAGCCCACCAGCGCAGCGCCTCCTGCAGAAAGCCGATCGCCGGGCCGGGCGAACCATGATGCGGACGGGAATGACACCAGGGACCGATGAGTGCCTTGATCGGGCCCTCGTAGTGCTCGAGCATGCGAAGGATGGCGTCGCGGTAGCCGTCGGCCCAGCCGCCGACCATGTAGACGGCGCAGTCCAGGGCGCCGTAGTCCTCGCAGACCGAGCCGTGCCGCCAGTACTCGTCGCGCCGCTGATGGGAGATCCAGGTGGGCAGCGCCGGGGTGGCGGTATCGAGACGCTCCTGCCACATCTCCCGCCAGCGTTCGCCGACGACGGCCGGATCGGGCGCATGGGTCGCATAGCCTAACAGCATCGTCGCGTATGACTGCATCTCGGGTCCCATCAGGCAGCCACCGACATAGTGCTCGTCGTTGGCGTAGCGGTCGTCGCTCGAACACATCGAGATGACCGCCTTGAGCGCCGGTGGCCTGCGCGCGGCGACCTGCAGGCCGTTGAAGCCGCCCCAGGAGATGCCGATCATGCCGACGTTGCCGTTCGACCACGGCTGCGCGGCCAGCCAGGCGATGACTTCGACCCCGTCGTCCTGCTCCTGCGTCGTGTACTCGTCCCAGAGAAGCCCCTCCGCGTCGCCGGTGCCTCTGATATCGACGCGGACGCCGGCGTACCCGTGACCGGCGAAGTAGGCGTGCTGACCAGCGTCCAACGGCAGGGAGCCGTCGCTCTTGCGGTAGGGGAGGTACTCGAGGATCGCCGGCACCGGATTGGTCTCGGCGTCATCGGGGAGCCAGATCTTGGCGGAGAGCCGACGCCCGTCTGAGAGAGTGATCCAGACCGCCTCGAGCAGGCAAACCGTGCGGGGGTAATCGGTCCTGATGTTCATCTGCGCGCCGTACCTGCCCCTGCCGTGGTCGCATCGCTCATGTGCGGTTCACCAGTTCGCTCGCGTGGGCCGAGTCACCCCCACCGTATCGGCTCGCCGGTCAGCGCTGCAACCGGCGGGTCGTGTTGTTCGGGAGAGAGGTCTGCCGAACGATTGCGCCACACGCCGGCGAGGGCGGGGCCCCGGGTCGTGGGCATCTGCGGGCTCTTGTATGCTGCTGCGATGGGCTGGCTGGCGCTGGTCGTTGCGTGGAGTCCGCACCGGGGGACCTCGGACGGGAGGCACGGGATGGCGGACGTGCAGGCGGCCCTGGGGGGCATCAAGCGATTCATCGAGGACCGCCTGCCGCGTTCCGACGCGCCCGGAGTGGTCGTCGCGCTGACCGACCGGGAGCGGTTCTTGGGCGGCGTCGCCGTCGGCCTCGCCGACGTCGCCGCCGGGCGGCCGGTGGAGCTCGACGACCGCTTCCAGATCGGCTCCATCAGTAAGTCCTTCGCGGCCATCATCGCCGTGCAGGAGGTCGAGGCCGGGCGGGGAGACCGTGGAGCGCGGCGAAACCGTCGTTTTTTCTGGGTGAGCAGCGGACCGCCCCAGGTGGACGTCCCCGACGTCGTTGGGCTCTCCCAGGGCGATGCCTCGGCCGTTCTGGAGGAGGCCGGGTTCATCGTGAGCACCGACTACGTGGCCGGCTGGGGAGAGTTCCCCGGCACGGTGACGGCGCAGGACCCCGTCGCCGGCGTGCGCGGCAGATCCGGCGACGAGGTGATCATCCAGGTCGCCGTGTTCTGACCCCTGCCCGTCCCTGGCTCTCGTCACCGCGGTCGACAAGATCATCCAGCGGCACGCCCACCTGCTCGGCCGCGAAGGCCAGCAAGAGTTCGCTCACGCGTTTCACGCGCATGCTCGAGTAACCGACCGCCGAGCGGAACGCGAGCCCATCGGACAGGGCGACCAGGCGCTGGACGATCAGCGCCGGCGGCACGACCGGATGGAACACGCCGGCCTTGCTCCCCTCCTCGATGACCTCTTCGAGGAAGACCGCCCAGCGCTCGGACATCGCCACGCACTCGGCAAGCAGGTGGGGGTGGAACCGCACGCGGGCCCAGGTCTCGATCCAGAGCAGGTACTCGTCGTGCAGCACGCCCTCGGACGGGACGGCCATCTCGAGAGCCGCCCGCAGAAGCTGGAAAGGGTCGGTCACGCGCTTGCGCAGCTGTTCCCACCGGTGGACCGTCTGCTCGTCCGCCCACTGCAGGGCCGCGAGGAGCACCTCGTCCTTGGACTTGAAGTAGTAGTGGATGATCGCACTCGATACGCCGGCCTCGCGGGCGATGTCGGCGATGCGCGTCGCTGACTGACCACGTGCCGCGAAGGTGCGGCAGGCTGCGGCGCGGATGTTGTCTCGAGCCCGGGACGGATTGTCGTGGACTCGCCCCGACTCCACCGTGACCGCGCCCGTCTCCGTCGCGCTGAGCCAGAGCTTCTCGAGCAGGGCGGCGTCCGCTCCGCCGCCTGCCGACGCTCCCTCGAGCTTGCGCTTGACTCGCGCTGCCGTCGTGTAGCTGACTCCGAGCTCGTCGGCCAGCGCTCTCGGCGTGACCCTCTCCACGCTGCCCTTCATCAGCGCCGCTGCGCTGAACCAGGTGACGATGCTGAGCCTGGAGTCCTGCATGAACGTCCCCGCGGTCGGATAGACCTGCGTGCCGCAACTGTCGCAAGCGTAGGCGCGGCGACGCGTGACGCGGTGGAAACGCCGCAAGGTGCGGCAACGCCTGCAGACGGCGCTGGAGCCGTCGGGCGCGTGGAGCGTTGTCCAGAGCCAGTGCAGGCATTCGGCATCGCCTCCGATGGGGGCGAAGCGCCGTGCATCGGACGGTTGTGCTGTCGTGTCGCTCACATGCCCCCCGGTTCGGCTACTTGGCACATACTACGCACCTTGGGAATACTTGTCTAATCTTTGATTCTAAATACGTGCTTGACAGTAGTAGACAGGCTAGTTGTAGAGTGACTCACGAGTAAGTAGGAGTCCTGTTCTTCGACGGCCGACCTCTTCTCCCGCCGAGGTGTGGTCGGTCGGGCGTTCCGGTCGAGAGGAGTCATCACATGCAGCAGGCGTCACTCACTGTCTGGGATGCCGAGGCCTGTGCACGCGTGCATCGGGCTTCGCTCGAGCTTCTCGGGCGCACGGGTGTCGAGGTCAAGCACACGCGGGCGCGCGAGCTGTGCGCCTCCGCCGGCGCAAGTGTGGAGGGGAGTCGTGTACAGCTGCCGGCCGTCCTCGTGGAGCAAGCGCTGGCGAGCGCCCCGCGAACCTGGACGCTGCCGCCGCGCGGCGGCGGTTCGGCGCCGCTGGAATTGCGCGACGGCGCCGGCTACTTCGGCAGCGGCCCCGACTGCCTCTACGTGTCCGACCCCGAGACAGGCCGGCGCCGCCGGGCGCGTCTCGCCGACGTCGAGACGGCGGCGCGCATCGCCGAGGTGCTGCCCAACATCGACTTCGTCATGAGCATGGCGCTGCCGGAGGACGCTCCCAGCGAGACCGTCGACCTCGCCCAGTTCGCCGCCATGCTCGCCGGCACGCGCAAGCCGATCGTCGTCTCCAGCCCGTTCGGCGGCGAGACGTTGCCGGTGATGCGCGAGATGGCGGCCGCCTGCGGAGAGGCGGCGAGCTTCGCCTGCCTGGCCATGAGCTCGCCGCCACTCATGCTCGACGACGTCTGCTGTTCCAAGACGCTTGCCTGCGCCGAGTTGGACATTCCGCTCGTACTGGCGCCCTCCGTCTCGGCAGGGGTGCAAGGCCCGGCGTCGCTGGCCGCCTGCGCCGCGGTGGCCAATGCCGAACTGCTGGCGGGCCTCGTCGTGCATCAGCTGGGCAAGCCCGGAGCGCCGTTCGTCATGGGGGTCGGCATCGGGACCATGAACATGCAGTACGCCGTTGAGGCCTACAACGCGCCCGGGGTGCTCGTCGGCAACCAGGCGCAACTCGACCTGGTGCGCAGCTACGGCCTCCCCAGCTGGCACTACGCCGGCCACACCGACAGCAAGCTGCTGGATGAGCAGTGGGCGCTCGAACTCGGCGTTGCCACCGTCATGGGCGCCCTCTCTCGCGCCACTCTGCTGCACGATGTCGGTTACCTCGAGAGCGGCCTGCAGAGCGCTCTCGAGGGCCTCGTGCTCGGCGATGAGCTCGCCGGCTACGCCCGCGCTCTGTTGAGGCCCGTATCGGTTGACGATGAGGCGCTGGCGCTCGCCGAAGTAGAGGCAGTGGGCCCCGGTGGCAACCACCTGGGGACGAGGATGACGCGTCACCACTTCCGCGACTTCTGGCGGCCCAGCCTGATCGATCAGAGTCCGTATGAGCACTGGGCCGCCGCCGGCGGCCGCACGCTGCTCGAGCGGGCACGTGAGCGGGTCGGGGAACTGCTCGCCGCGGAACCCGCGTTCGCGCTGGACGCCGCGACCCGGCAGCGGCTCGAGGAGCTCGCATCGGGAGGCGCTTCGGAGCAACGGGCCGGCCAGACTGCCGCGTCCGGCCGGGGAGCTTCCTGAGATGCCTCATCACGCGGTGCCTCGCTTCGTGGCTTCCACGACCTGGGATCAGCTGCCCGACGATGTCCGGGAGCGCGCCAGGCTCTGTACGCTGGACAACCTCGGGGCCATGCTCTCCGGGCTGGCGGCGCCGTCGGCAGCCATCGCCGCAGGCACCGCAGGCCGGCTGTGGGGCGGCGACGAGGCCACGGTCGTCAAGAGCGGCGTTCGCGCAAGCGTGGCAGGCGCGGCGTTCGCGAACGCCGTGGCGGCGAACGGGACCGACATCGACGACTGCGGTGTCTACACGCTCGGGCATCCCGGGGCGCAGATCCTGCCGGCCGCGCTCGCCCTGGCCGAGCACGGCTCGCTGCCGGGGCACGCCCTGCTGCGCGCCACCGTCGTCGGCTACGAGGTGGCCTTTCTCGCCGGCCGCTGCGTCCACGACTCCGAGACCTACTACTACCGCTCCTGCGGATCGTGGGGGTCGCTCGCCTGCGCTGCCGTCGCCGCCAACCTGATGGGGCTCGACACGGAGGCGACGGCACACGCACTGGGCATCGCCGAGTATCACTCGCCGTACGCGCCCATGTTCCGCGACGTCGACGCGCCGGCGATGGTCAAGCATGCCTGTGGCTGGGGCGCGGCGACGGGCGTGACCGCCGCCGTCCTTGCGGCACAAGGGTTCACCGGCTGCCCCAGCATCCTCGAGGACGAGAAGTACCGCGGCTGGGTCGACGACGTCGGCAGACCCTTCCTGATCACCACCGGCATCATGTGGAAGAAGCACTCCTGCTGCGCGTGGACTCATCCGGCGCTCGATGCTCTCGAGGAGATCCTGCGACGGCAGCCGGTCGCGGCGGACGACGTGCGCCGCATCCGCGCGGTGGTCTACCGCGATGCCGTGCGGCTGGGCCTCAGACAGCCGGAGACGACCGAGGAGGCGCAGTTCAACCTCGCCTGGCCGCTCGCCGTGCGCCTCGTCGACGGCGAGGTCTCCCCGGCGCAGGTGCTCGAGCCGCGGCTCGGCGATCCACGCGTGCGCGCTCTCGCGGCGCGCGTGGAGATGGAGGAGTCGGAGGAGTTCACGTGGCTGTACGACCTCAGCTGCGACGAGGACCCCGAGGGCGCCGACATGGCACGAGTGGTCCTGGAACTCAGGGACGGCACGGTGCTCGACTCGGGACCGGTGCACTCGGATGTCTATCCCGACCATCCCTGGGGTCGCGGCGAGCTTGCCCGTAAGTTCCGCTGGCTGGCGCGGCCGCTGCTTCCCGGGGCGACCGTGGAGCAACTCATCGAGATGGTCCTGCGCCTCGACGAGGTCGAGGACTCACGCGAACTCCTCCGCGTCATCAAGGCCGGCCTGAGGCCGGAACAGGCTGAGCGGCATCACACCAAGGGGGACACATGAGAGCGACGATCCACGCCGATCCGCCCCACGGCGTCGCGGCTCTTGACGCGCTCGAACGACCGGGCGTCGACCCCCGCCGCGTGGCGATCGCCCACACGGACGCCGAGATCGACGTGACCTATCAGACGGCGTTGGCCGAGCGAGGAGCCTTCGTCGAGTGCGATTGCATCGGCTGGGAGGGGGCGGCGCGGACCGGGGCCGACCAGGGAACGTCCGCGGATCACATGCGGGTGGAGGTCGTGGCATCCCTGCTGGCCGCGGGGTTCGGCGACCAACTCCTGCTCTCGCAGGACGTCGTCACGCGCATCCAGCTCACGGCCCACGGCGGGGGAGGCTACGCGTACTTGCTGCGCGACCTGCCTCCGCTCTTCGAGGAACACGGAATCCCGCGACACCTGCTGCACCGGCTCGTGACCGACGGGCCCGCCCGCTGGCTGGCTTGGGGCCACTGAGATGCGGTGGTCTCCGAGCTTCGCATTGCCCGCATACCTCCGCAGCCTGCCCGGCATCGATCGACCCACCGGGGCGTGCCCTCTGGACAGATCGAGGGCCGAGCGCGACCATTCGACTCACCGACCAGCGAAGGAGCCAGCATGAATCGTCCCAGAGCGGCTTGGATCAGGACATCCACCATGGCCTTTGCGATTGCGCTGTCGGCGGCGCTGCTGACGCTCGCTCTGAGCGGCGCCGCGCTCGCCGGCTCGCCGTCGCCCGCCACCGCTTCCTCGCCGGCCGCCGCGTCGCCGTCGAGCGGCCCGCTCACCTATCGCATCGGGATCGCCCAGGACGTCGTCGACGGCATGAATCCGTTCAGCTCCCAGAGCGGGATCGCGTGGGAGAGCTTCCGCCTCGGCTACAACTTCCTCACCTGGTACGACGCCGACTACAAGCCCGTGCCCGACGCCGCCGAGAGCTGGGAGGTCAGCCCGGACGGCCTGCGCTGCACCTTCCACCTGCGCCCGGGCCTCATGTGGAGCGACGGCCGGCCGCTGACCGCGCGCGACGTCGCCTTCACCTACAACCTGATCCTGAAGACGGAGCACTGGATGTACATCCAGTACCTGGTGGGCGTGACCAGCGTGACGGCGCCCGACGACGCGACCGTCGTGATCGTCTCGAAGAAGCCAAGCCCCGGCATGCTGGCGCTGTACATCCCGATCCTGCCCGAGCACGTCTGGAGCAAGGTCGATCCCGACAAGCTCGACTACTTCAAGAACCTGCCCATGGTGTGCTCCGGCCCGTTCCGCGTGACCGAGGTCAAGAAGAGCCACTGGGCGACACTCGAGGCCAATCCGGACTACACCGAGGCGCTCGGCGGGCCGCCCCGCGTCCAGACCGTGCGCTTCGAGATCTACCAGACCCCCGAGACCATGGTCGCCGACTACAAGGCCGGCAACCTCGACTCCATCAGTTCGTTCACGGCCCTCGACTACAAGACGCTCAAGGGCATGCCGGGTACGACCGTCGACGCAGGGCCGTCGATCGGCTTCCACCAGCTCAGCTTCAACTGCTGGGACTCGCCCAAGTCCAACGGCAACCCGCTGACGCGTGACGTCAGCGTCCGCCAGGCGGTCGCGTGGGCGATCGACAGGGAGAAGATCAATTCGATCTCCATGGGCGGGCTCTCCACGACGGGTGCGGCGATGTTCGGGCCGGCCCAGCCCTACTGGCAGTGGACGCCGCCGGCCGGCGAGGCCTACGCGTACGACCCCGAGAAGGCCAGGCAGATCCTCGATGCCGCCGGCTACGTCGACGGCGACGGGGACGGCGTGCGCGAGGCGCCGGACGGCGAGCCGCTCATCCTCCGCCTCGTCGCCCTGAACGAGTACCCGGAGGACGTGAGCGCCGCCAAGATGATCGTGGCGTGGTGCCGAGACGTCGGCATCAAGCTGAAGCTCGACCTGATGGACGAGGGCGCCTTCACCGACCAGTTCTACGACAACGCCGACTACGACCTGTTCATCTGGAGCTGGGGCGGCGACATCGACCCTGGGTTCATGCTCTCCACCTACACCACCACGCAGATCATGAACAACAGCATGAACCAGTACTCCAACCCGGAGTACGACGCCCTGTTCGACGAGCAGGCCCAGGCTCTCGACGCTCTCAGCCCGGACGACAGGAGCAAGCGGCAGGCCATCGTCTTCGAGATGCAGAGGATCATTCACCGCGATTGCCCGGATATCGTGCTCTGGTACAACGTCAACCTGGCGGCCTACCGGACCGACCGATGGACGGGGTACGTGAGGGCGCCCGGGCCGGAAGGCGCTCCCTTCTGGAACATGATCCGTGCGACCTACCAGGACGTGCAGCCGAACGTGGCGACCGAGGACGCCGCGGTCGCCGGCTCGTCGGCGACGGTGTGGATCGTCGCCGGCGTCGCCGTCGTGATCGCCGTCACCGCCGTCGTCCTGCTGCTCCGGCGGCGTCCGCATGCGGTGGAGGACGAATGAGCCGGGCGGGCAGTGCTCAGACGTCGCCCGGCCCCGCGATCGGCGACGGCTTCGAACTGCTTGCGGCCGGAGACCTGATCTCTTCGCGCCCGCTCGCGTCCAGGCTCGCGCGCGACCCCGCCTTCTCCGACGTCGCGCGTCTGCTCGGCGAGGCGTCGCTGGCGGTCGGCAACATGGAGACGTCGATCCTCGACCTGCGCGCGTTCGGCGGTCACCCGCGCACCGTCGACGACTGGTGCATGGCCGCCCTCCCCGCCGTCGCCGGGGACCTCGCCGGTCTGGGCTTCCGGCTCGTCTCGCGCGCCAACAACCACTGCTGCGACTGGGGCATCGAGGGGATGCGCGAGACCGGCCGGCATCTCGACGCGGCCGGGATCGTCCATGCGGGGACCGGAGAGACGCTGGCACACGCCCGCGCGCCGCGCTACGTGGAGACGGAGCACGGGCGTGTCGGGCTCGTCTCCGCCTATGCGGCGCAGAAGTGGGACAACGACGCCGCGCTCGACCAGTTCGGCGAGGCGCCGGCGCGTCCGGGCGTGAGCGCCCTTCGCATCGCCCTCACGGCGACGGCCCCGAAGCCCGTGGTCGACGGCCTGCGAGACGTCTACCGCAAGGCCTATCCGGGCTCGGCCGACCCCGGCGACGGCGCGCTCACCATCTTCGACACGACGTTCATCGATGGCGAGGCGACCGCCGTGCGCTGGGCGCCGGACCCCGCCGACGTCGCCGAGGTGCTGCGCAGCGTACGCCTCGGCGCCCAGCACTCCGACCTGCTCGTCGTCTCCCTGCACGTGCACGAGGAGGAAGGGAGCGCCGCGCAGCCGCCGGCCTTCCTCGTCGACCTGGCGCACGCCGCCGTCGAGGCCGGCGCCGGCGCGGTCTTCTGCCACGGCTCGCACGTGCTTGGACCCGTCGAGATCCGCCGCGGTCGGCCGATCTGCTACGGCCTCGGCAACTTCTTCTGGTCGGACATCCAGGAGTGCCTCCACGGGGCGCTCCATGCGGCCGCCCGGGCGCGGTTCGGCGACGCGCTCGGCGACCCGGCGATGGTGACCGACGCCGACGTCAACCGGGCGTTCAACGCGAGCGAGTTCGCGGACTCCCGCTACTTCGAGTCGGTGCTCGTGGAACTCACGTACGCAGGCGGCGACCCCGCCGTGCGTCTGCTGCCCGTCGACCTGCGCTACGGCACACCGCTCACCGAGAGCGGCACGCCGCGGTTCGCCGCCGAGAGCACCGCGCGGGCGATCGTGGAGCGGCTCGACCGCATGTCGCGGCCTTTCGGCACGGCGGTCGAGCTGCGGGACGGAGTCGGTCGTGTCTTGTCGGCCTGAGGCTGCGGGGCGCCACCCCGAGATGAGTTCCCCGTCCGAGGGAGTGGCCCGCCGTATCGCACTCGAGGAGGGTGCGTGAGCATGGGGGGGTTCCGCAGCAAGTCCGTGGTGCTCGTCGTGGTGCCGGTGATCCTGCTCTTCGCCGGGCTGCTTCTGGGGCTGGTGGGCACGGGCTGCGCCAGGCAGGCCGGCCCGCCGCAGGCCCCGCCGGTGCAGGCCACACCCGTGGCCACGCTCTCTCCGGCCGTCCCGTCGACGATCGACGACGTGTCGCCGGCCGGCCTCGACGCCTACATCAAGGCCAAGATGAAGGTCGCGCACGTGCCGGGCCTGGCCGCGTGCGTCGTCTCTGACGGCGAGATCGTCTGGGCCAAGGGCTACGGTTGGGCCAATGTCGAGAAGCGCCGTCCCGTCACGCCCGATACCGGCTTCATGCTCGCCTCGATCTCCAAGACCCTCGTCGCTACGGCGGTGATGCAGCAGGTCGAGGCCGGCACCCTGTCGCTCGACGCGGACGTCAACACCTACCTGCCGTTCCCGGTGCGCAATTCCAAGCATCCCGACGATTCGGTCACGCTCCGTCAGCTGCTCACCCACACCTCGAGCGTCCGCGACCACTCCCCGGTCTGGGACGGCCTCTACACGTACGGGGAAGACTCACCGGTCCCGCTCGACGACTTCCTCGAGGGTTATCTCACGTCCGGCGGGAGCTACTGGGACGAGAAGGACTACTCCCGCTTCGCGCCCGGCGAGAACTACGAGTACTCGAACGTCGGCGCCGACCTGGCGGCCTACGTCGTCGAGTCCGCCACAGACATGCCCTTCGACCAGTACTGCGCCACGCAGGTCTTCGCGCCGTTGGGCATGAACGCCACGTCATGCAAGCTCGAGGGTCTCGACCGCAGCGCTCTTGCCATGCCGTACCGGTACGCCTCCGGCTCCGGAAAGTACCGTGCCTACGGACACTACAGCTACCCCGACTACCCTTGCGGTCAGGCACGTTCGAGCGTCTCCGAGCTCGGGCGCTTCCTTGCTTCGTACACGAGTGACGGGACCTACCAGGGCGTGCAGCTTCTCAAGCCCGAGTCGGTGGCCGAGATCCTGCGCCCGCAGACCTCTCTGTACAAGGGGCAGGGTCTGGCCTGGTACCGCGAGAAGGTCGGCGGGCCGAAGGTGCTCGGGCACCAGGGCGGCGACCAGGGCGTCTGTACGTTCATGTTCTTCGACGAGAAGACCGGCGACGGCGCAATCGTGCTGACCAACAGCGACGTGTCGACGTGGAAGGAGTGGTACGCGGTCGAGGACGTGTTCGCGAGGCTGATCGCCGAGGCGCCACGACTCTGAAGACTCCTCGTACGTGCGCGGTTTGAAGAGCGTGGTTCGCGAGGCTCTGATCAGGGAAGCCTAGCAGCCGTCCCGCGGGATGGTGGTCTCCCACATCCGGGTCGCCACCCGTTCGTCGTCTTGGTAGGCGTCGAGGCTGCAGGTCACGTGAAAGTCAGACTCGTCCGAGGTCAGCCGGCTCTTCGCCTCGACCCTGGCCCGCCAGTCGCCTCTCTCGCTCGCGAACGCCCACGACGAGGTCGCCTCGGCCGACAACGGATCGCCCTCGACGATCGCGTAGGTGTCGCGTCCGCGATACTCATGGACAAGTCCGTCCGCCAGGCGGAAGCGGCCCGATTCGTCCCACACCGATTCGATCCGTCCGCTGGCGGGATCGTGTGCGATGACGATCTCACTGATGTCCTCCTCAAGCTGCTCGTAGCCGGGGAGGGGAGCCTCTTCGGGCTCGAGGAAGGCCGGCGGCGCTACGTCGCCCGCTGCCGAGCGCTCCGGCAGTTCCAGCCGGCTCTCGCCAGAAAGAAGCGTCATCGTCACGGGGTGCGGAGATGGCCATGCGAGTGGCCACAGGCTCGTCGAGAGTGCCAGCCGCAGGCGGTGCCCCGGTGGGAAGGAGTAGGCGGCGGCTGCCAGCGGCACTGCGACGCGGTAGCGTGTGCCGGGCGCGAGCGGTCGTGGCGCTGCGTGGCTCACGCGGTGCGTGAGGTTGAGGACGCCGCGGGCGACCAGCGTCGAGGCGCCCGCCTCGTCGACGTCGCAGAGCCGCGCCGCAATGAGCGCCTGAGGCTGGTCGCAAGCGACGTCGAGTATCGCTTTCGCCTGCCCCAGGATCTCGAGGCGCTCGGCGAGCGGCGGCGAGTCGAAGACCTGGGAGCGTTCGTCGTCGGGGCGCTGGTCGCCGGGCGAGTCGTCGTCGCACGACCACGAGATCCAGCAGCCTCCCTCGATGCCGGTCGTCTGCGGGCTCCGGAAGGTGACGGCTGACGGTACTGTCGGCCGTTCGTCGAGCCCGATCGGCCCCGCGCCGAGCCCGTCCTGCCCAATCGTGAAGGCGCGGACCGTGACGTTCGCTGAGGGCCAGGAGTCCTCTGTGAGCCACCTGCCCGTCTTGTCGTTCCAATCCTGGTCGCGCGTGTAGGCGTCCTGCATCCAGAAGGTCGCGGCGGGTTCGTCCATGATCCCCGTATCGATGCCCTTCAACCAGTGGTCCCACCAGCGCAGCGCTTCTTGCAGGAACCCGATCGGCGGCCCGGGATGGCCGCTCTGCGGCCGGGAGTGACACCAGGGACCGACGAGCGCCTTGATGGGCCCGCGGTAGTGTTCGAGCATGCGCAGGACGGCGTCGCGATAGCCGTCGGCCCAGCCGCCGACCATGTAGACGGCGCAGTCCAGAGCGGCGTAGTCCTCGCAGACCGAGGCGTGCCGCCAGTAGTCGTCGCGGCGCTGATGGGAGACCCAGGTCGGTAGCGCGGGGGTAGCGGCGTCGAGGCGCTCCCGCCACATCTCCTTCCAGCGCTCGCCGACTATGGCCGGATCGGGCGCATGGGTCGCGTAGCCGAACAGCATCGTCGCGTACGACTGCATCTCGGGCCCCATCAGGCAGCCGCCGATGTAGTGCTCGTCGTTGGCGTAACGGTCGTCGGTCGAGCACATCGAGACGACCGCCTTGAGCGCCGGAGGTCTGCGAGCGGCGACCTGTAGGCCGTTGAAGCCGCCCCAGGAGATGCCGATCATGCCGACGTTGCCGTTCGACCACGGCTGCCCGGCCAGCCAGGCGATCACTTCGACGCCGTCGTCCTGCTCCTGCCTGGTGTACTCGTCCCAGAGGAGCCCCTCGGAGTCGCCGGTACCCCTGATGTCGACACGCACGCCGGCGTATCCGTGCCCGGCGAAGTACGCGTGCTGACCGGCATCCAGCGGCAGGGAACCGTCGCTCTTGCGATAGGGGAGGTACTCGAGGATCGCCGGCACCGGGTCCGTCTCTGCGTCTTCGGGGAGCCAGATCTTCGCCGAGAGCCGGCAGCCGTCGGAGAGGGGGATCCAGACGTGGTCGAGCAATCTCACGCTGCGAGAAAAGTCAGTCCTGATGTTCATCGGGTCCTTTCCCCCCATTTCACGGGTCGTGCCCGCAGGATATCCCATGGCCATGTCCGGTAGACTCCTTTCGGGCGTCAGGCGGTCACGAGGTCAGCGTCCCATGAGGCGCGGTGCACCTTCCGCAAGCTCGCCTTTCGCGTTGTTGGAGACCAGGCAGGAGGCATGTGATGGTTGATTTCCGGGCAGCGCTTGAGGGCATCGAACGCTTCCTCGACGAGCGCCTGCCGCGCTCCGACGCGCCCGGCGCGGTCGTGGCACTGACCGATCGCGAGCAGTTCCTGGGCGCCACCGCGGTGGGGGTCGCCGACATGGCCGCCGAGCGGCCGATGCAGGTCGACGACCGCTTCCAGATCGGTTCGATCAGCAAGTCGTTCGCGGCCATCATCGCGATGCAGGAAGTAGAGGCCGGTCGTCTCGACCTGCAGGCTCCGGTGACCGACTACGTGCCTTGGTTCGAGGTGTGCTCGCGCTTCGCGCCGATCACCACGCATCACCTGCTGACCCACACCGCCGGCCTCATCATGGGTACCGACTTCAGCCTCAGCGGTGTGCATCAGGTCTGGGCCCTGCGCGAGACCGAGTGCGTGTACGCGCCCGGCGAGCGCTTCTATTACTCAAACGACGGCTACAAGCTCGTCGGTCTGATCCTTGAGGCGACCACCGGCAAGCCCTTTGCCGAGTTGCTTGCCGAGCGCATCCTGGCGCCGCTGGGCATGAACGACAGCGATTCCGTGATCACGCTGGCGACGCAGGCGACGGTCGCCCTGCCGCATCAGCGCATCTTCGACGATCGTCCAAGCCACCCGGGACAGCCCTGGATGGTCAGCCCCTGGTACGAGACGGACACCGCCGACGGCGGCATCGTTTCGACGGCCTCCGACATGTGCGCCTACGCGCGGTTGCTGCTGGCGCGCGGCGACGCACCGGCGGGACGCGTGTTCTCGGAAGAGAGCTGGGAGCGGTTCACGCAGCGCGCCATCGAAGACACCGACGAGCCCGGCGCCTGGTACGGCTACGGCCTGATCACGCGTGAGAAGGACGGCCGCACGTTGATCGGTCACTCGGGGTCGATGGCCGGCTACAGCTCGTATCTGATGACGGACCCGGAGGCGGGGCTGGCCGTGGTCGTGCTGATGAACGGCATCGAAGACCGGACTGAGCTCGTGCAGTACGCGCTCGAGGCGGGGCGGGCGGCGCACGCGGCGGCACCCGTGCCCCCGCCCTCGCCGCCCGCCGACCCCGCCGTCATCGACGACGCCGAGCAGTACGCCGGCACGTATAGTCTCTGCGGCGGCGGTCCCGGAGGTGGCCCCAGCGGCGGTTCCGGCGGCCCGTCGGGCGGCGAGCTGACGCTCGCCTCCTCCTCCGGCCGCCTTCTCCTGCGCGCCGGCGGCATCGAGGTGGCTCTCGAGCGCCGCGAGCCAGATATCTTCGTCGTGCCGCATGCCGACTGGGATCGCTTCTATCTGCGCGCCGGTCGCGACACGGCCGGCGCGGTCGCCGAGCTCTTCCACGGTCCCGACTGGCACGTCAACGATCGCTACTCCGGGCCGCGCGAGTCCGCCCCCCGGCCCGAGTGGCAGCCGTTCGTCGGTCACTACCGCTCATGGAGCGTCTGGCACCCTGATCTGCGCGTCATCGATCGGAAAGGAAAGCTGTTGCTCAGCGCCCCGTGGGTCGGGGCGCCGGCATGCGAACTCGAACTCGTGCCGCTCGGCGAGGCGCTCTTCCGCGTCGGCGTCGACGAGTGGCGACCCGACCGCCTGAGGTTCGACGCTGTCATCGACGGCCGCGCCACGAGCGTGTTCTACAACCAGGCTCCCCTGTACCGCGCGTTCACTCCGTAGGCCGCCTGTGGCGCTACTCCCTGCCGGCCGGCTTCGGTCTCCAGGTCGTGGCGCCCACCCAGCCGTCGGATGCATCGGCCGGCAGTCGAACCCGGGTATGCAGGGCTTGCTATGCAGCAGCGGCGTACCGTCGAGCATGTCGATGCCTGAGACGACGAGGATCCGGTCTTCCCGACTCAGCAGGCGGACGACCGACAGGCCGATCCTGTTGGGGCGGTAGGGATAGCGTGAGGCGCAGATGCCGTGCATCTCGTCATCAAGGAACATTGGGCGCACGAGCTCGATGTCGCTTGCCCTGTCGAACGGGTACAGCAGATCGGCGAACACCTCCGCCCGCCCTGTCGGGGAAGACCAGACAGCCGGTCAGCTCGGTGCAAGGGGGCCGCCTCCCTGGGGGCGGCGCCGTCCCGATAAGGGGGCCGTGCGAGAGGGGCCGTGCTAGACTGCCTCACCCGCGAAGCCTGGAGACTCCATGTGCGCCAGTGAGGGATCCGAATCTGACCACCCTGCACAACGCATGGTCCAGCCGGGCATCGACGACGGCTTCACGATCGTCCTGGTCGGAGACCTCATCTCGTCGCGCCCGCTGGCGCCCAAGCTTGCGCGCGACGCCGGCTTTGCCGACGTCGCGCGTCTGCTGCGCGAGGCGTCGCTGACGATCGGCAACATGGAGACGTCGATCGTCGACATGCGCACCTTCAGTGGCCATCCGCGTACGGTAGAAGACTGGTGTCTGGCCGCTCTACCTGACGTCGCCCCAGACCTCGCCGAGCTTGGATTTCGCCTCGTCTCGCGCGCCAACAACCATTGTTGCGACTGGGGTATCGAGGGCATGCGAGAGACTGGTCGTCACCTTGACGATGCCGGCATCATGCACGCGGGCGCCGGCGAGACACTCGCCCACGCCCGCGCGCCGCGTTACGCCGAGACCGGGCACGGCCGCGTCGGTCTCGTGTCCGCCTACGCGGCGCCGAAATGGGACAACGACGCGGCGCTCGATCAGTTCGGCGAGGTGCCGCCGCGCCCCGGACTCAGCGCCTTGCGCATCGCGCTCACAGTGACGAGCCCGAAGCCCGTGGTCGATGGCCTGCGCGACGCCTACCGCAAGGTCAACCCGGGTTCGGCCGATCCGGGGGACGGCGACCTCACCGTCTTCGACACGACCTTCGTCGAAGGCGAGACGACCGCCGTGCGCTGGACGCCCGACCTCGGCGACGTCACCGAGGTGCTGCGCAGCATTCGTCTCGGCGCCCTGCACTCCGACCTGCTGGTCGTCTCGCTGCACGTCCACGAAGAGGAGGGCAGCGCGGCTCAGCCGCCGGCCTTCCTCGTCGATCTGGCGCACGCTGCCATCGACGCCGGCGCCGGCGTCGTCTTCGGGCACGGTTCGCACGTGCTGGGCCCGGTCGAGATCTACAAGGGCCGGCCGATCTGCTACGGCCTTGGCAGCTTCTTCTGGTCCGACATCCGGGAGTTCTTGCACGGCTCCGTCCGTGCTGCCGCCCGCGCCCGGTTCGCGGACCAGCTTGGCGATGCCGTGATGGTCACCGACGCCGACGTCAACAGGGTCTTCAACGCAAGCGGGTTTGCCGATTCCCGCGTCTTCGAGTCCGTGCTCGTCAAGCTCACCTACTCCGACGGCAAGCCCATCGTACGCCTGCTGCCGATCGACCCGCGCTACGGCACGCCGCTCAGCGAGAGCGGCGTTCCGCGCTTCGCCGGCCCCGACATGGCGCCAGCGATCCTCGACCGTATCGACGCGATGTCGCGACAGTTCGGCACGGCCGTCGAGATCCGTGACGGGATCGGCTACGTCGTCCCCGCTGAGGACGCGCGATGAGCCGCCCAGTCTCGGAGATCGTCGCCGGCTTCATCACCGGTTGCCGCTGGACAGACCTTCCGGATGAGGTGAAGGCCAAGGCGCGCTTCTGCCTGCTGGACAACCTGGCGGCGACACTCACGGGTGCACAGACGAAGATCGCGCAGATCGCCGACGCCTACGCCACGGAGACGTGGCCCGGCCGGGGCGCGACGGTCTTGGCAACGGGTCGCGACACGTCGCCAACCGGGGCGGCCTTCGTCAATGCAGTGGCCGCCAACGGCACCGACATCGACGACTGCGGCATCTACACGTACGGTCACCCGGGTGCCCAGCTGTTTCCGGCGGCGCTGGCGCTGGCCGAAGCCCGGCGCGCATCGGGCGCGGCGTTCATGTCGGCGCAGGTCGTCGGCTACGAGGTCGCGTTCAGGACCGGCCGCTGCATGCACGATCGCGAGATCAGCCCGGAGGAAGGCGGCTTTCGCTCCTGCGGCTCGTGGGGCTCGGTGGCCTGCGCCGGCGTCGCTGCTCACCTCATGGATCTGCCTCGCGAGCAGACGCTGCAGGCGCTCGGGATCGCCGAGTACCACTCGCCCGACGTTCCCATGGAGCGCGACATCGAGGCTCCCACCATGGTCAAGCACGGTATCGGGATCGGCGCCATGACGGGGATCATGTCCGCCCGCTTGGCCGAGCTCGGCTTCACGGGCGTGCCGAGCATCCTTACCTTCGACGAGTACGCGGGCTGGGTCGGGGACATCGGGACCGACTACCTGCTGCCGACCGGGATCATGTGGAAGGAATACTCCTGCTGCGGCTATTCGCATCCGGCCATCAACGCGCTGAAGACCATCATGGACGCCACGCCGATCCCCATTGATCGGGTCGAGCGGATCGTCCTTGAGGTTTACGGGTACGCGGCCGATCTCGGCGCGCGGCTGCCCGGGACGACCGAGGAGGCGCAGTTCAACCTCGCCTGGCCGGTCGCCTGCTTCCTGGCCTACGGCGAGGTGGCGCCCGAGCACGTGCTCGAGCCCCACCTCGGCAATGAGGCGGTACGCGCGCTGGCGAGCAAGGTCGAGATCGTCGTCTCCGACGAGTTCACAAGGCTCTACGCGCTCGATGAGGCCGGCGACCCGCAGGGCATGGAGGTCGCCGACGTGACCGTCGAGCTCGGAGACGGCCGTGTCTTGAGGTCGGGAGTGCAGCCCTCGCCGGTCTACGGCGACTGGCCGCCAGGGAAGATGGAGGCCAAGTTCCGCTGGCTGGCGCGCGGTCTGATCGGCGATGAGGCGACCGTGCGGCTGATCGAGATGTGCTGGCACTGCGACGAGCTCGACGACGTGCGCGAACTGACCGCACTGATCAGCGCGGCCCGGACTAGCCGCCAGGCCGTCCAGACGTAGGCTGCGGCAGCCCCGCCGGTTCAGCCGGTACGGCCCGGTCGCGTGCGCGGCTCCACGGCCGGCAGCATCCTGTCGCGTCCGAGCGCCCGCGTGAGGTCGGTGGAGCGTCGCGGTCGAGCCGCTCCCGCGCCTCACGCGTGGTGGTGTCGCCGATACCGGCGTTGCGGACCGTGGCCGCCATGCCGTGCGCCTTGAGGGCTCCGGGCAGCAGTTCCGGGTACATCTCGATTGACTGCCCGGTCCAATCATCGACCGCGGTCGTGGAGTCGCCGAGAGCGACGATCACCAGCGGTGCTGGCTCGCACTTCGCCGTCGATTCCCTGGGGGGACCGCTCACCCCACGCCCCCCTGCTGGCAGTCTCCCAAGCCGGCCCGGTTCGCTCTCGAGGGGGAGACTGCACAATCGATGGGTCTTCCGCGAGCGAGGATCTGCCTTCCGCTGGGGGGGCACGATCTATCTCCCCCATCGGTTGCAGGACCATGTTGCGAGCCAGACTGATGTCGGGGGAGAGGCTGTCCGACGGGGCATTACAGAATTGCTCAGGAATGTATCTCATGAACAGCATGAACAGTATGGTACAATGCCCGGCATCACTGCCTTCGGGTGCACTGCGGCTCTGCCGCCTGATTCGCTCGCTGAAGGACTGGGGGCGTCCCCGGTCCAACTCGAGGCAAAGCAACGACGAAGGGGAGCAGCGTGGCCACGGCCAGGATCACCTATCTCTCTGAGAGCGAGCGCGCCGATCTGATCGAGCAGACGTTCATCGTGCTCGAGGAGGTCGGCGTGACCTTCCACACGCCCGAGGCGCTCGACCTGCTGGAGGAGGCCGGCGCGGTCGTCGACCGCGAGACCACGCTTGCGCGCCTGCCGCGCGACCTGGTCGAGCGCTGCCTGGCGCTGGCGCCCAGCCAGGTGCTCCTCGCCGCTCGCGACCCGCGCAACGACGTGCTGATCGGCGGCGGCGCGCCGCTGTCAGTGAGCAGTAGCGGTACCGCGACCTACATGCTCGACGACCTCACCGGCGAGCGCCGCGACGGCACCGCCGCCGACCTGCGCACGATCATGCGCCTCTTCGACGCGCTCCCCGAGTACGACTACGTGTGGCCGACCATCTCGGCGCGCGACCTCGACCCGCTGACCGCCAACCTCGAGATCGAGGCAATCTCGCTGCGCTCGTGCGCCAAGCACGTGCAGGACGAGGTGCGCTCCATAGAGTACGTCGAACCGTTGCTGGACATCTTCGAGGTCGTCGCTGGTGCGCCCATGAGCAAGCGGCCCATCTTCTCGACCATCAACTGCACCATCGCGCCACTGTCGCACGACGCGGAGATGACGCCGGCCAGCATCGCCCTGGCGCGCGCCGGCGTGCCGATCGTCATCATGCCGATGCCGCTGATGGGCACCACGGCGCCGCTGAGCGCCGCCGGCGTGACGGTCATCACCCTGGCCGAGATCGCCTCGGCCGTCGTGCTCTTCCAGCTCGCCGCGCCGGGCTGCCCGCTGATCGCGGGGCCTGAACCGGCGCTGGCAGACCTGCGCAGCGGCCTCTACCTGAGCGCCCCGCCGGAGATCGCGTTCGCCGCCCTGGCCTGCATCGACGTGCTCAAGTCGTGGGGTCTGCCGGTGCAGGGAGGGAGCTTCGGCGGCGACGCCAAGGCGACCGACTTCCAGGACGGGCTCGAAGGCGCCTTCCACGGCCTGCTGGATTCGCTCAGCGGCGCCGACACGCTCATCGGCCCAGGCGAGTTCGACGGCGCTCAGTCAGTGAGCCTGGGCGCCATCGTGCTGCATGCCGACGCCACCGGCATGCTCAAGAAGGCGCTCGCCGACACGCCGTTCGACAGCGCCTCGATGCTGATCGACGACATCCGCGCCGTGGGCCCCGGCGGCCACTTCATGGGCCGCCGGTCGACCCGGCAGCGCGCCCGTGACGCCTGGCAGCCGGCCGTGATGCGGCGCGGCACCTTCGAGTCACACCGCGGCAGCACGCTGATCGAAGACGCCGTGGCGCGGGCCCACCACCTGCTGGCCACCCATGAGGTCCTGCCGATCGCCGACGACATCGAGCGCCACATGGACCAAGTCATCGCCGGCTTCGCGACCGCCAACGCCTAGACGATCGACAGCGACTTACCAAGGAGGTCAGGATGCGAGCCGAGATGACGACCGCCCCCCAAGCGCGACCGAGCTGGGCGCACGCGGGCCTCTCGGTCATCGGCGGCCATTTGGCGATCGCCGGCCGTGACGCCGAGGCCGTCGCTCTTGAGCACGGCACGCCCCTGTACGCTTTCGATCTTGTCCGCATCACCGAGCAGGTCGCGGCTCTGCAACGGGCGCTCGCGGGGGTGGGTCTGCGGTACACGACCAGGTTCTCGATGAAGGCGCAGCGGGAGCCCGAGGTGCTCGCCCACCTGCGCAGCCTCGGTCCGCCTTTGACCCCACAGTGCATCGGCCCCGACATCTGCTCTCCCGTGGAACTGGCCAGCGCGCTGGCCAGCGGGTGGCAGGGCGACGAGATCAGCTACACGGGGACCAACGTCTCCGACCGCGACTTCGCGGCCATCTGCGCCCAGCCGATCCGCCTCAACGTCGACGGGCTGTCGCAACTGCGGCGCTTCGCCCGTCACGCGCCCGGTGGAAGCGTCGGCCTGCGTGTCAACGTGCGCTGTGGCGCGGGGCACGGCGGTCGGTACGCGGGCAGCGACTACGGTAGCGACAAGCCGTCGAAGTTCGGCTTCTACCAGGAGCAGCTTCCCGAAGCCCTCGTGATCGCGCGTGAGGCCGGGCTGACCATCACCGGCCTGCATTTCCACGCGAGCACCGCTCTGGCCATGGACGACCTTCCCGCCTTCGCCGAGACGGTGCGGCGTGCCGCAGCGACGGCCGCCTTCCTCCTCGAGGCGGGCTGTCCGCTCGAAGAGGTCAACGCCGGCGGCGGCCTCGACATCGGCGCGTCCGCCGACCGGCCGGCCCTCGACCTGGACGCGTACGCGACGGTGCTGGCCGAGTATCTCGGGCCGCTGGGTCCGGTCGTCTCGGTCGAGCCGGGGGAGTTCCTCTTCGGCGACAGCGCCGTCTTGCTGGCCGAAGTGGTGACGGTCGAGGACCGGCTCGGAGTGCCGTTCGTGGGGCTCGACGCGGGCTGGAACGCCGCCCCGGATCGCTTCATCTACCAGGTGCCGCTCGAGGTCGTGCTCTGTCGCGACGTGCTGCCCGGGAGCGTGCGAGCGACGACGATCACCGGTCACATCAACGAGGGCGACGACGTCTTCGCCGAGGACTACCCCTTCCCCGAGCCGCGCGAGGGCGACATCGTCGCCATCCTGTACGCGGGCGGCTACTGGCAGAACATGGTCGCTCCCCACTGCGGACGCCTCAAGCCGCAGGCGGTGTACTTCGCCGACCGTCTCGGGGCCGCGTAGCAGTGAACGACAATCTGGAGGTTCCTCTATGGAGAGAGTGATCCTGAAGGCCTGGGACGAGGCCGATTGCGCGCGCGGGCATGCCGCGGCCCTGAAGATCCTCGACCGCGTCGGCGTGGAGGTGCGCGACGAGACGGGGCTGGCGCTGTTCGAGAAGGCGGGCGCGCGCGTCGAACACACTCGTGTGCGCATACCCGCGGAGCTCGTCGAGCAGGCCCTGTCGACCGCGCCGCGCGCCTTCCCGCTGAAGGGGAGAGACGACGACGGGGCCTTTGACCTCGACGTCCGCGATGGTCCGGTCTACTTCGGAGCCGGTTCGGACTGCCTCTACATCCTCGACCCTCAGAGCGGCGAACGCCGGCGGGCGGCGGTCGCCGATATCGAGGTCGGCGCGGGCCTGATCGAGCGGTTGCCCAGCATCGACTTCGTGATGTCGATGTGGTTGCCCGAGGACGCTCCGCAAGAGGTCGTCGAGCTGGTGCAGCTCCAGGCCATGCTGACCTACACGCGCAAGCCGATCGTGGTGTCCAGCGCTCGCGGCGGCAACGCGATGCACGAGCAGGTCGAGATGGCCGCTGCCTGCGGCGCTCCTGCCGACACCCTCGCCTGCCTCAATATGTCGTCGCCGTCACTCGTCTTCGACGCGACTTGTGTCGAGAAGACGTTGTCGTGTGCCCAGCTTGGCGTTCCCATGGTCCTTGAGACGGGCGTCTCGCTCGGCTCCACCGGGCCGGTCTCGATGCAGACGTCCGTGGCTGCGGCGCACGCCGAGGTCATGGCTGCCCTCGTGCTGCACCAGCACATCGAGCCGGGAGCGCCCTTCATCTACGGGACGGGCATCAGCCAACTCAACATGGGCACCTTCGTCGATCTCTACGGGGGGCCCGAAAGCGGGCTTGCGGGCCACTTGCAGCTCAACCTCGCCCAATCGTTGTCGCTGCCCACGTTCGACTACGCAGGGTACTCCGATGCGAAGAGCCATGACGAGCAGGCCGTCGCCGAGATCATGTCGACCTGTATCGGCGGGGCCAACTGTGGGGGGACCCTGCTGCACGACGTCGGCTACCTCGAGTCGGGGCTGCTGAGTTCCTTCGAGGCGTTGGTCATGGGCGACGAGTTCGCCGGCTTCGCGCGCGCCGGCATGGGGATAGTGCCCTCCGACGACGCGGTGTTCCTGATCGACGAGGTCGCCGACGTGGGACCGGGAGGCAGCTATCTCGGCAAGTCCACGACGCGCAAGGCGATCCGCGAGTGGTGGCGCCCGCGGCTGCTCGACGGGTCGAACGCCCGCCAGTGGCAGGAGAGCGGCTCGCTTTCATTGGGCGATCGTCTTCGTGCTCTGACCGCGGAGCTGCTGGCGCCGGCTCCCGAGCCGGTGATTGACTCGCAGGCGGTGTCCGACCTTGCCTCTCTCGTCGAGCAGGCACGCGGGCGGGTGGCGGACGGGGAGTGACAGGGGTCATAGGGAGTCAGCGGAGAAAGGATCAAGCATGGACGTCACGAGAAAGCTGTCGACCTGCCTGTTGCTCGCGGCTGCGCTGCTCGCGGCGGGTTCGATCTGGGGACCAGCGGTGTCGTTCGCTCAGAGCTCGCCGCCGGCGAGCACCGGCAAGGTCGTGCTGAAGCTCGGCCTTCCGGCCGACGCCGACTCGCTCAATCCGTGGATCGGCTACTTCGGCCTCTGCTACGAGGTCTGGAGCCTCAACTACGACTTCCTGGTCAACCATGATCCTGAGGGCAACCCGGCCCCCGGCCTGGCCGAAAGCTGGTCGACGTCACCCGATGGCCTCACCTGGACGTTCAAGATCCGCCAGGGAGCCAAGTGGCACGACGGTCGGCCGGTGACGGCCAGCGACGTGGCGTTCACCTACAACCTCATCATCCAGAAGGAGATCGACTCGTACACGCCCTACGTCAAGAACATCGAAGAGGCCGTGGCGGTCGACGACTCCACGGTCGAGATCCACTGCTCCGCGCCCAAGGCGAACATGCTCGACCTCTGGATCTACATCCTTCCCGAGCACATCTGGAGCAGGATCGACGATCCCGTCAACCACAAGATGACCTATCCGATCATCGGGTCGGGCCCCTTCCAGTGCGTCGAGTGGAAGAAGGGGAGCCACATCAAGATGGTCAAGGTGCCCGGCTACTGGGGCGGCGAGCCGACCCTCGACGAAGTCTCCTACGAGATCTACACCAACACCGACACGATGGTGATGGACCTCAAGTCCGGGATCATCGACGGCGCCGAGGACGTCCCGCCGGCGCAGTACGCGTCGCTCTCCGAGACCGAGGGCTTCACCGCCACCGGCCTGAACATGTACACGTTCGAGTACCTGAGCCTCAACTGCTACGGGGAGCCCACCTCGCTGGGCCACCCCGCCCTCAGAGACGTGAGGTTCCGCCAGGCGCTTCACTGGGCCGTCGACAAGCAGAAGCTCGTCGACCTCGGCCTGGCCGGCCACGGACGTCCCGGGACGACGATCTGCCCGCCCGATGAGTGGCCGCCCGGGCGTGACCCGCACTACGAGCCCACCGCCGAAGAGGCCTACGGCTTCGACATCGCCAAGGCCAACCAGCTGCTCGATGCGGCCGGCTACGCCGACTCCGATGGCAACGGCATCCGCGAGTACAAGGGCAACGACATCGAGCTGCGCCTCTGGAGTCGCAGCGAGTCGCAGTCCAGCCAGATGGAGGGCAAGCTGATCGCCGGCTGGTTCAAGGAGTGCGGCCTGAGGATCGACTACTCGGTCGTCGACGAAGGCGTCTTCAACGATGCGGTCTGGAACTACAAGGGCGACGACTACGCGCCCGACTACGACATGCTGCTGTGGGATTGGCCGGGCTACCTCGATGCCGGTGACACGCTCTCCTGCCTCACGACAAGCCAGATCGAGTGGTGGAACGACTGCTGCTGGTCGAACGCCGAGTTCGACGAGCTCAGCGACCAGCAGTACGGCGAGATGGACGTGCCGACCCGTATGGACATGCTCAAGCGCATGCAGCAGATCATCTACGTCGAGTCGCCCTACATCGTGCTCACCTATCCCGACGCGTTGGAGGTCAACAACACCGCCAAGTGGGAGGGCTGGGTCCTGTACCAGGGCAAGGGCCTGCCCTGGTTCAACTCCCTCAACATGGACACCTACCTGAAGCTCAAGCCCGTAGCCGCCGTCGAGGGCGAATCGGGCGGGACCAGCACCACCACCTGGATCATCATCGGCGTGGTCGCCGCCCTCCTGGCGATCGTCGTGATCGTCCTTCTCGCCCGCCGCGGCAGGGGCATGGCGGTCGAGGAGTGAAGACGCGGATCGAGGTCCTGGCACCCGACGAGCGGGCGCAGGTGCACGAGCGTTCGTTGCACGTGCTCGAGAAGGTGGGTATGCGCGTCGACACGGCCGTCGGCCGCCGCATCCTGGAGAACGTGGGAGCCCTCGTCGATGAGTCGACACGCATCGTGCGCTTCCCCCACGCGCTGGTCGAAGAGCTTCTGGCGCTGGCGCCGCGACGATTCTCGCTGGGCGGGCGGCGGCCCGGCTGGGAGTTCCCGCTCAACGCCGGTGAGTCGACCATGTGCCTCGACGGCGGTCCCACGATGGTCCTCGACCGGCACTCGGGAGAACGCCGGCCCAGCACGCGCGCCGATTGGCTCGAGGCGATCCGGCTCAGCGACGCCGTCGACGAGATCGGCGTGCTCTGGTCGCCGGTCTCGGGCTGGCTCCCCGACAAGAGCAGGACCTCCTTCGTCGACTACGCGGCCGGCATGCAGCGGGCCTTCTCCAAACATGTGCAGGACTCGTTCGATGATCCCGTCGAAGCGCGCTGGCAACTCGAGGTCCTCGAGATCGTCTTCGGCGGACGCGACGAAGTCCGCCGTCTGCACCCGTACTCGTTCCTGACAACGCCGGTCTCGCCGCTGGTCATCGAGAAGGCGGGCACTGAAGCCTGGCTGGCGCTGCGCGGCTACGACATCCCGCTGGCGATCATGCCCATGCCGCTGATGGGGGCGACCGCCCCGGGCAGCATGCTGGGCACCACGCTGCTGGCCAATTGCGAAGTCCTGGGCGTCATCTGTCTGGCGCAGGCCGCCGAGCCGGGCACACCGATCATCCATGCGCCGACTCTGGCGACCATTGACCCGCGCAGCGGACGCCTGGCCGACAACGCACCCCAGGCCGCTCTCAACATCGCCGGCGTGGAGATGGCACGCTACTACGGCCTGCCGGCCATGGGGTCGGGAGGCGGCACCGACGCCTTCGCGCCCGGTATCCAGTCCGGGTACGAGGGGACGTTCGGTACCGTGCTCGGGGCGCTGGCCTGGCCCGACGTCATGGTCGGCCCCGGCGGGCTGGCAGGGTCGACCATCTTCAGTTTCGAGCAGACCCTGGTCGACGTCGAGATCTGGCGCCTGTGCCGCAAGGCCCACGCCGGCATCGAGGTCGCCGATGACCGCTGGCTCACCGAGGCGCTGGAGCGCGTCGGCCCCGGCGGCCAGTTTCTCTCCGAGAAGTCGACGCGCGTCAACGCGCGCTCCGGCGAATGGCACTTCTCGCAGCTGGGCTGGCACGATTCCTGCGACGCCTGGACGGCGGCCGGCTGCCCCGATGCCCTCGATGGGGCGCGAGAGAAGGTCGACGCGATCCTGGCGGCCCATCAGCCGCTGCCGCTCGGCGAGGACGTCGAAGGCGCGCTGGCCGAGCTCCGCGACCGAGCCCTGCGTCACGACGGGGGTTCGTCTTGAGTCCGGTCGGCCATGAACATGCCGAGAGGCAGGTGAGTCCGTGAGCGAGACGCGATCCGACACGAGTCCCAGTGTCGCCCTCAAGCTGCGCGAAGCCATGCCGTCGCTGACGCCCAGCGAGCGCAAGGTCGCCCGCGCGCTTCTGGCCAACTACCCGGTCGCCGGTCTGGGCACCGTCGCGGAACTGGCCAGGCTGTCGAACGTGAGTCACCCTACCGTGCTGCGCCTCCTGGGGCGCATCGGATTCCCGAGCTACGGTGATTTCCAGCGTGCGCTGCGTGGCGAGCTCGACGAGCGCCTCGCCTCGGTCTCGGCGGACTTCCTTCCCGACGCCGGGGGGGCCGGCGACAGCGTCAGCGCGACGCTGCACGCGGCGATGGCCAATCTCAGCGCAGACGCGGAGTCGATCACAGCGGGTGAGATCGAGGCCGTCGCTCACGCCCTCGCCCGGGCCCGCCGCGTCTTCTTGACCGGCGGCGTGACATCGCACGCCGTCGCCTACTACCTCCACCTGCAGCTCGAACTCGTCCGCTCGGGCTGTCGGTTCGTCGGGCCCGCGGCATCGCCGACGTGGACGGACCTCGCCGACCTGGGACGACGCGATGTGATGGTCCTCTTCGACTACCGTGGCTACGAGGCGAACACGCTCGAGATCGCGCGCTGGGCCCAGTCCCGCGGCGCGCGCATCGTTCTGTTCACCGACCCCTGGCTGTCACCGATCACCGGCCTTGCGACGCATCTCCTTGTCACACGGTGCGAGTCGGTGACACCGTTCGACACGCTCGTCCCGGCCGTAGCGCTTGCGGAGGCGGTCGCGTCCGAGGCCGCCCGGCAGCTGGGCGACAAGGTCCAGGCGCGTCTGGCGTTGATGGAGAGACTGCTCGCCGCTCCCACCTGCCGTCTCGTCGAGGGCGCACCAGAAGACCGGCAAACGTAGGACGGTACCCGCCGTCGAAGCCGGCGGTGGCCGGACCCCGCTTCACTGGAGGCCTCATGGACGCCAACGCATGGCGCCCGACCACCGGATCTCACGACCTCGATCCCGCATGGTCTCAGCGCGCTCTCGAAGACATCTCGCCGCCGACTCCGTTCTGGCTCGACTCACCACGGGCGTCCGCGGCCAGCCGCCGCTCACCGGCTCGGTGACATGCGACCGGACGGTCGTTGGCGCCGGCCACGCAGGCCCGCCGGCCGCCTTGCACGCCTGGTAGAAGCGCACGGCCCCGTACAGCCCCTCGTGGTCGGTGACCGCCAGCGCCGGCATGCCGAGCTCGGCGGCGCGTGCGACCAGCTCGGGGATGCGGCAGGCGCCGTCCCCGAACGAGAACGTGGTGTGCGTGTGCAGATGGACGAAGCTCATGGCTCGCCTCCGTGGACGCGCGCCAGCCGGACCTGTAGGCTCGCGCCGGCCGTGGGCGACGAGTCTGGAGGTACCGGCGTGCGCATCGGCTGGGTGGAGCTGCTCATCATCGTGATCGTGATCCTCGTGCTGGTGCTCGCCGTCGTGGTGCGCATGGTGCGCATGAGGTAGGGGCGCGGCCGCTCAACTGAGCACCCGCTCCAGCGCCCACGTCTTGCCCAGGCGGTCGTAGCGCAGGTCGACCACGCGGCCGCCGGCGCGCACCCGCCAGTACGAGCGGCTGACGTGCCCGCCCTCCTTCCACCAGCCGGTCTCGATGACCCAGGTCTCGAGCACGCGCTCGACGCGGTACGTGCGGCGGCGCCAGACGAAGGCGACCGGACGCCGTGCCCGCTCGTCCCAGCTGACGGCGACCGGCACCGCCTCGCCGTTGCCCGGGCGGCCGGCGCGGGCCCGGGCGGCGCCGGCGTGGGGCTCGGGTCTGTCGCCGGAGGTGGCTCCGCCGTGGGACATGGAGTGCTCCTGGCAAAGGGGTGCTGCTGGGGCCTTGGAGTGTCGCACGAACATATGTTCGCGTCAACGTCGGACGGAAGATGAGACGGTACGTCCGACCCCGGTGGTAGGCTCCGCCCGTTTGAGCCCCACACTGTAGGATGGCCTCGTCCAGAGGCCCGGTTCCCAGGGGGGGAGGCGCACCGACATGGCTCCAAGCACCAAGGAAGCGCAACGCGCCGAACTCCACAAGACGATCTGGCGCATCGCGAACGATCTTCGCGGGTCCGTGGACGGGTGGGACTTCAAGACCTACGTGCTCGGCATCCTCTTCTACCGGTTCATCTCCGAGAACCTCACCGCCTACCTGAACGCACAAGAGCGTGAGGCGGGGCGCCCCGATTTCGACTATGCCAGGCTCTCCGACGCCGATGCGGAGTTCGGCCGCGCCGAGACGGTGGCCGAGAAGGGCTTCTACATCCTGCCCAGCGAGCTGTTCGAGAGCGTCCGTGGGCGCGCGGGCTATGACGAGAACCTCAACGAGACGCTCGAGTGCGTGTTCCGCAACATCGAGGGCTCCGCCATCGGCGCCGACAGCGAGGACGACCTCAAAGGCCTCTTCGACGACCTCGACGTGAACAGCGCCAAGCTCGGCAACACGGTCGCCAAGCGCAACGAGAAGCTGGTCAAGCTGCTCGATGCGATCGGCGATCTCGGCCTGGGCAACTTCGAGGACCACACCATCGACGCGTTCGGCGACGCGTACGAGTACCTCATGCAGATGTACGCGTCGAGCGCGGGCAAGTCCGGCGGGGAGTTCTACACGCCGCAGGAGGTGAGCGAGCTGCTCGCGCGCATCACCGTGGTGGGCAGGACCGAGGTGAACAAGGTCTACGACCCCGCGTGCGGATCGGGCTCGCTGCTGCTCAAGTTCGCGAAGGTGCTGGGCAGAGAGAACGTCCGCCAGGGCTTCTTCGGCCAGGAGATCAACCTGACCACGTACAACCTCGCGCGCATCAACATGTTCCTGCACGACGTGAACTACGAGCAGTTCGACCTCGCGCATGGGGATACGCTGACCGACCCGGCGCACTGGGACGACGAGCCGTTCGAGGCGATCGTCTCGAACCCGCCGTACTCGATCAACTGGGACGGCGACGCGAACCCGCTGCTCATCAACGATCCGCGGTTTGCACCGGCCGGCGTGCTCGCGCCCAAGTCGAGAGCCGATCTCGCCTTCACCATGCACATCCTGAGCTGGCTCGCGGTCGACGGCACCGCGGCGATCGTCGAGTTCCCCGGCGTGCTCTACCGTGGCGGCGCGGAGCGCAAGATCCGCAAGTACCTCGTCGACAACAACTACGTCGATACGGTCATCCAGCTCCCGCCGGACCTGTTCTTCGGCACCACCATCGCGACCTGCGTGATCGTGCTCAAGAAGTCGAAGACCGACAACGCGGTGCTCTTCATCGATGCGTCGGCGGAGTTCGTCCGGGGCGGCAACAAGAACAAGCTGACCGAGGCGAACCGGCAGAAGATCCTCGATGCCTTCACCGCTCGTGAGGACGCCGAGTACTTCGCCCGCCTCGTCCCCAGCGCCGAGATCGCCGGGAACGACTACAACATCGCCGTCTCGTCGTACGTCGAGCAGGAGGACACGACGGAGGCCGTCGATATCGTGGCGCTCAACGCCGAGATCGCCGGCATTGTCGCGCGACAGACGGAGCTGCGCACCCAGATCGACGCGATCGTCACGGACCTGGAGGGCAGGGCGTGAGCCGCATCGACGCGATCATGGCGAACTCGGAGCGTGGGTCGTGAACGAGCAGGCGCCCGGAGAAATCATCCTGTATTCGCGCGAAGACGGAGCGCCTGCCATCGAGGTGCACCTTGATGCAGACACGGTGTGGCTGACTCAACAGCAGCTTGCTGAGCTCTTCCAGACCTCACGAACAAACGTCGTCGAGCACATCCAGCACATCTATGAAGAGGGCGAGCTCAAGCAGGACGCAACCTGTCGGGATTTCCGACAGGTCGACGCCGCGGAATTCCGGGCACAGAGCCACGAGCCCACGTACATGAAGGACTGGCTCGCGCATCTCGACCGTCTGATCGCCGCTATGGAAGCGCCGACACTCAACGGCCCCGGCTCCATAAGCCATCAGCAGGCGATGGAGAAGGCAGAGGGCGAGTACGAGAAGTACCGGGCGTTGGCCGACTCGCCTGCTTCGGACGTCGAGCGCGCATATCTCGACGCGGTGAAGCGCGCTCAGCACCGGCTTGAAGAGGGGGAATCGTCGTGAGCGCGAGGCCGACAGCGCTGAGCGAGCCGCCGGAGGGCTACGCGGAATGGCTGGTGGGCCTGAAGGACCGCATCCACTCGGCCCAGCAGCGCGCCGCGCTCGCGGTCAACACCGAGCTGCTCCAGCTGTATTGGGAGATCGGCAACGACATCCTCCAGCGCCAGGCAGAGCGGGGTTGGGGCACCAAGGTCGTCGAGCGTCTCGCCCACGACCTGCGCAGCGCCTTCCCCGACATGCGAGGGTTCTCCCGAGCGAACCTGTGGTACATGCGCGCCTTCGCGGAGGCGTGGGCCGAGAGCGAAATCGTCCAACAGCCTGTTGGACGATTGCCGTGGGGGCACAACATCGTGCTCCTCACGAAGCTCAAGGTGTCCGAGGAGCGACTGGCCTACGCCCATGCGGCCGTCCGGCACGGATGGTCACGCAACGTCCTGGTGATGCAGATCGAGACCCGGCAGCTTGAGCGTCAGGGACGGGCGATCACCAGCTTCGCGCAGGCGCTTCCGGCGCCACAATCCGACCTCGCCCGTGAATCCCTGAAGGACCCGTACCGGTTCGACTTCCTGGGGATCGGCGATGAGGCCCTTGGTTTCTACCTGACCGCCGTCGATGAGCGCATCAAGGACGAACGGGACGAGCCGACCATCGGCCTGCTGCTCTGCAAGAGCAAGAACAAGGTTGTCGCGGAGTACGCCCTTCGCGACAACAGCCGGCCTCTCGGCATCGCCGAATACCAACTCGTTGAGGCGTTGCCCGAGCCGCTTCAGGCGAGCCTGCCGACTATCGAGCAGATCGAGCGGGAGCTGGAAGGGGAGTCGTCGTGAGCGAGCAGGACATCGTCATCTACACCGCTCCAGGCGTGGAGCTCTCCCTGCCGCTCGACCGAGAGCACGAGACCGTATGGGCATCCCAACCGCAAATCGCCGAGCTCTTTGCGATCGACAGGACCGGCGCGACCCGGCACATCAACAACGTCTTCAGGGGAGCGGAGGTGGATCGGGAAAGCAATGTGCAAAAAGTGCACATTGCTGGCTCAGACCGGCCGGTGACGCTGTACAGCCTCGATGTCATCCTCGCCGTCGGGTACCGGGCAAACTCCGCACGAGCGATGGAGTTCCGTCGCTGGGCGAGTGGCGTTCTGAAACAGTACCTCGTCAAAGGTGCTGCGCTCAACGAGCGTCGTCTGCGCGAAATCGGACAGGTAGTCCAAGTTCTCAGCCGATCCACCGATGAGCTGGTCGCTGGTGTTGCCGACGTCCTCGCCGGATATCTCCCGGGCCTAAGGCTGCTACGAGACTACGATGACGGGCGAATCGAGGCGGCACCCGGTGCAACGCCGGGCTGGGAACTCACCCTCGATGAGGCGCGGGCGGTGATCGGCCATGTGGCTGAGGAGTTCCCGACGGATGGGCTCATCGGCAAGGAGCGCGGCGACGCCCTGGACGGCGTCGTCGGGGCGATCTACCAGAGCTTTGGTGGGCAGGATCTGTACCCAACCGCCGAGGAGAAGGCGGCCAACCTGCTGTACCTCGTAGTGAAAGACCACCCGCTGGCCGATGGAAACAAGCGTAGTGCCGCCGCGCTCTTCGTAACCTTCTTGGCCCGCAACGGCATCCTGGAAGGCGCTGATGGCCGCCTGTGTATCTCGAGCAACGCGCTCGCGGCACTTACGTTGATGGTCGCGATGAGCGCACCTGAGGAAAAGGGACTCATGGTCGCGCTTCTTGTGCGAATGATCTCGGGAGAAGCGTGAGCCGCATTGACGAGCTGATCGCCAGGCTGTGCCCAGATGGGGCGCCTCGCCGGACGCTGGGCGAGATTGGCCAGTTCCAGCGGGGTCGACGCTTCACGAAGGCGGACGTCGTCGAGGACGGTATCCCAAGCATTCACTATGGAGAGATCTATACGCACTACGGTGTTGCCGCCGCCGAAACGGTGTCCCATGTTCGTGCCGACTTGGCCACGCAGCTTCGCTTCGCGAGCCCAGGCGATGTGGTGATTGCCGGAGTTGGCGAAACCGTGGAAGACGTGGGTAAGGCGGTCGCCTGGCTTGGCGCAGCGGATGCCGCAATCCATGACGACTGCTTCCGATACCATCATTCGATGGATCCCAAGTACGTTTCGTACTACCTACAGACCGAAGCCTTCCATTCGCAGAAGCGTAGGCATGTCGCCCGAGCGAAGGTGAAGCGGCTCTCCGCCGAAGCTCTCGCCAGCATCGTCATTCCGGTGCCGCCCCTCGAAGTGCAGCGGGAGATCGTGCGGGTGCTCGACACGTTCGCGGCGCTCGAAGCGGAGCTGGAAGCGGAGCTGGCGGCCCGGCGGCGCCAGTACGCTCATTACCGAGACTCACTCCTGACCTTCCCCGAGGGGGGGGTCCGGCGGGTTCCGATGGGTGAGGTCGCGAGCATTGTCAGAGGGGCCTCGCCTCGCCCGATTCAGGCCTTCCTCGCTCACGACGAGCGTGGCGTCCCTTGGATTAAGATTGGTGATATCGCGGCGAGCGGCAAGTACATCACAGGCACCGCGGAGCGGGTCACGGCTGACGGTGCCTCCAAGTCCCGGCGAGTCCATCCGGGTGACTTCGTGCTGTCGAACTCCATGAGCTTCGGACGCCCGTACATCGTGGGAATCGAGGGCTGCATCCATGACGGCTGGCTTGCCATCAGCGACTTCAACGCATCGTTCGTTCCTGACTTCCTGTACCACCTCCTGCGTTCGGCTCCAGTTCAGGCTGAGTTCGCGCGGCGTGCCGGTGGTGGGACCGTACAGAACCTCAACGCCGATATCGTGAAAGCGGTTGTCCTTCCCATTCCGCACCTTGAGGAGCAGGCCCGCATCGTCGCCATCCTCGACGCGTTCGACGCGCTCGTGAACGACCTGTCGAGCGGCCTTCCTGCCGAGCTTGCCGCGCGCCGCAAGCAGTACGAGTACTACCGCGACCGCTTGCTGACCTTCAAGGAGGCGGCCGCATGACGGGCAAGCACATCGAGCTGTTCCTCGTAGCGGGCGTCCCGGGCGGTATCACCACTGCGGAGATCGCCGGCTGGGCCGGTCACGTTCTCGCCGGGCCACGCTCTGACCTCGGCGATGTGCTGAGGCGCCCGGAGGCGAAGCGCAACGGCGCGTACTTCCTGCTCGGCGACGACGAGGAGGCGGTGGGTGGCGTTCGCTGCTACATCGGGCGCACGGAGAACTTCATCGCCCGGTTCCGCGACCACTCGGCGAAGAAGGAGTTCTGGGATCGCGTGGTCCTCATCACGTCGAAGGACGACTCGTTCACCGAGGGCCACTGGGGCTACCTCGAGTGGCGGCTCGTGGAGCTCGCGAAGCAGGCCGCGCGTGTCACGCTGGCCAACGGCAACGATCCGCAAGGCCGCAGGCTCTCGGAGGCGCAGGCCTCGGACATGGAGGCGTTCCTGGAGCAACTGCAGATCGTCTTGCCGGTACTCGGCGTGAACGCGATCCGGGTTCGACCGCAGGCGGCGCCGGCGCAAGCATCGAAGGATGCCTCTCCGGTCTGCAGCCTGACGAACGCGAAGCTCAAGGTGGAGGCGACCGCGCAGCAGTTGGGCGACGAGTTCACCATGCTGAGAGGTTCGCGGATCGTCGGCATGTGGTCGGCGATCGGCAAGGCGGAAAGTACACAGCGCTCGTATGCCGCGTATCGGGCTCAACACGAGCGACTGGTGGCGGACGGCTCGATCGCGGTGGAGGGCGGCGTCGGTGTGCTCACGCGGGACGTGCCGTTCGGCTCGCCGTCCTCGGCGGGGGCCATCGCCCTGGGTCGCTCGTGCAACGGTCGCATCGAGTGGAAGACGCCTGACGGGGGCTCGTACGGCGACTGGGAGAACCGTGGGGTGGAGTGAGGCGGCGACTGCTCCGAATGACATCGTGAGCCAATAACGATATCAACTGGCTCATTCATGATGCATTTCGTGCCTGGCGCGAGTGCCTCTGGGACGAGTCGTGCTTATCTGTCGTCGCTCGCGCCATTTTCGGTGCGCACCGAAAATGGCCCCAGAGTGAAAATGGGCGCAGGACGAATCTGTCGTTGTTGAGTTGCTCAGGGCCGGCGATGACAAACTCGGGAGTGCGATAAAAACCTCGGGTAATGTTGACAACTTCCGAGTAATCTATCACACTGCGCCCATGGGACGGGAACCGTCAGGGAGTGCCGTGCGTGCCGCAGAGGAGATCTTCCGTGCCGCGGGAGGTACTCTCCGCACCCGCGAAGCTGCCGCACGCGGCATTCACTATTCGACCCTCTATGGGATGCGGGATGACGGCCTTCTCGAGCGACTTTCACGGGGAGTCTATCGCCTTGCAGAGCTCCCAGCGCCGGGCAAGTACGATGTTGTGACCGTGGCCGAGCGTGTTCCTGACGCGGTGCTCTGCCTCATCAGCGCACTCGACTTCCACGAGATCGGCACGCAGATACCCGCATGGGTGAACATCGCGATAGGACCCAAAGCCTGGCATCCGCGGTTCGACTACCCGCCCGTCCGCGTGTATCGGATGTCGGGCGAGGCCCTCACGGCGGGCGTGGAAGAGCACACGATCGATGGCACGCCGGTCATGGTGTTCAGTCCGGCGAAGACAGTCGCCGACTGCTTCAAGTTCCGGAGCAAGGTGGGGCTGGACGTCGCGCTCGAAGCGCTCCGGGAGACGCTTCGGAGCCATAGGGCGACGCGTGGCGAGATCATGCACTTTGCCGCCATCGACCGAGTCACGAAGATCGTTCGCCCGTATCTGGAGGCGACGGAATGAGTCAGCGCGTAGTGAGCAACATACCTGCCTCAGTCCGTGCACGCCTCCTCAACGAAGCCAGGGCAAGCGGCGACTCGTTCGACCAAGTGCTCCAGTATTTCGCCATCGAACGCTTCCTCTATCGGCTGTCCAAGACCGAGTGGAGTGGGCGCTTCATAGTTAAGGGCGCGATCATGCTGAGGGCCTGGGACTCATCGCTCGGTCGGCCGACACGAGACATCGACTTTCTGGGTCGGGTCGACAACTCCCCCGAGGCCCTTGTGGAAGTCGTACGCGAGTGTCTCGCCGTCGCGTATCTCGACGATGGAATAGTGTTCGACCGTGAGATCGAGGCGACCGCGATCAACGCCGAGCGGGACTACCCTGGAGCAAGGGTGGTGCTTCGCGGCAACCTTGACGGAGCCACGTTCAAGCTGCAGCTCGACGTCGCGATCGATGACGCGGTCGTACCGGATCCCGCATGGATCGACTACCCGACGCTTCTGGATCTCGACGCGCCACGCATCCTGGCCTACCAGCCCGTGACGGCGCTCGCGGAGAAGTACGAGACGATCGTACGCAGGGACGTTGAGAACAGCCGTCTGCGAGATTACTACGACATCTGGCTCGTCTCGAGGTCCCGATCGGTTCTCGGTTCTGAGCTGGCGGCTGCCATCGCCGCGACGTTCGGGCATCGCGGGACGCCTCTGATCGCCGCGATCCCGCCGGGCCTCTCCGAGACCTTCTACGAGAGCCCAGAAGCACGGAGTTGGTGGCGGTCGTTCCTGCTGACCAAACGAGTCGATGCGCCCGACGACCTTGCGGTCGTGTGCGCGATGATCACCGCGTTCATCCTGCCGCCCGCGATCGCAGTCGCTTCGGGAACGCCGTTTGCTCCGAAATGGAATCCGTCGACAGGATGGTCATGACCGACGCCAGAACCGCACACTACGACCCGATCGTCGTGAGCGCGGAGAGCACGGTCGTGGCCGAGTACTTCTCGGAGTCCGCGGACGAGGCGGCATATCAGTCTGAGGCCGCTCTGGAGCGGGGGTTCATCAGCGTCCTGCAGTCTCAGGCCTGCGAGTACCTGCCGCTCACGAGCGAGGCCGAGCTCATCGCGAACCTCCGCGTGCAGCTCGAGGCACTCAACGGGATCACGTTCAGCGATGGCGAATGGGAGCGGTTCTTCCGGGAGAAGATCGCCGGCGCCAACGAAGGCGCCGTCGAGAAGACGGTGCGCATCCAGGAGGACCACGTCCAGATCCTGAAGCGCGACGACGGCTCGACCAAGAACGTCGCGCTCATCGACAAGACGAACATCCACAACAACCGTCTTCAGGTCATCAACCAGTATGAGGTCGAGCAGCGTGAAGGCGGCACGGCGCGGTCGAATCGCTACGACGTGACGGTGCTGGTGAACGGCCTGCCGATGGTGCACGTCGAGCTCAAGCGTCGCGGTGTGGACATCCGCGAAGCGTTCAACCAGATCGACCGCTACCAGCGCGACAGCTTCTGGGCAGGCTCCGGCCTGTTCGACTACGTGCAGCTCTTCGTGGTCAGTAACGGCACGCTCACCAAGTACTACTCCAACACGACCCGCCGACGGCACGTGAGCGAGAGGGCGGGCTCGAAGCGGGTGCGCAAGACCTCGAGCTCGTTCGAGTTCACCTCCTGGTGGGCGGACGCGACGAACCGACCCATCCAGGATCTCACCGCGTTCGCCAAGACGTTCTTCGCCAGGCACACGCTGCTCAACATCCTGTGCAAGTACTGCGTGCTCACCGCGGACAGGGCGCTTCTGGTGATGCGACCGTACCAGATCGTCGCCACCGAGCGGATCCTCCAGCGGATCGAGATCTCCACCAACTACAAGCAGCTCGGCAAAGTCGGCGCGGGCGGCTACGTCTGGCACACGACCGGCTCAGGCAAGACGCTCACGAGCTTCAAGACCGCGCAGCTCGCGACCAGGCTGCCCGGCGTCGACAAGGTGCTCTTCGTCGTCGACCGCAAGGACCTCGACTACCAGACCATGCGCGAGTACGACCGGTTCGAGAAGGGCGCCGCGAACTCCAACACGTCGACGGCGGTGCTGAAGAAGCAGCTCGAGGATCCCGCGGCGAGCATCATCATCACGACGGTCCAGAAGCTCTCGACCTTCGTCGCGGCGAACAAGGGCCACCGCATCTACGACGGTCACATCGTCATCATCTTCGACGAGTGCCACCGGTCGCAGTTCGGTGAGATGCACACCGCGATCACCAGGGCGTTCAAGCGCTACCACCTCTTCGGCTTCACGGGCACGCCGATCTTCTCGGTCAACGCGGGAAGTGGAGGCAACCCCCAGCTCCGGACCACAGAGCAGGCCTTCGGCGACAAGCTGCACACCTACACCATCGTCGATGCGATCACCGACAAGAACGTGCTGCCGTTCCGAATCGACTACGTCAACACGATCAAGTTGCCGGAGGGCGTCGCCGACGAGCAGGTCTCGGCGATCGACACGGAGAGGGCGCTCCTCGCTCCCGAGCGCATCCGTCAGATCGTCGGCTACACCCTGGAGCATTTCGACCAGAAGACCCGACGGGCAGAGCGGTACTCGCTGTCCGGCAAGCGCGTTCACGGTTTCAACGCGCTCTTCGCCACGGCCTCGATCGAGGCCGCGAAGCGCTACTACCTTGAGTTCAAGGAGCAGCAGAAGGATCTGCCGCCCGATCGCAGGCTCAAGGTCGGGATCATCTTCTCGTATGCACCGAACGAGACGGTGGACGACTACCTGGACGAGGAGGGCTTCGAGACCGGCGCTCTCGACCAATCCTCACGCGACTTCCTGGGCGACGCGATCCGGGACTACAACGCGCTGTTCGGCACGAGCTTCGACACCTCGGCCGACAGGTTCCAGAACTACTACAAGGACCTCTCGCTGCGCCTGAAGCGCCGCGAGATCGACCTGGTCGTCGTCGTGAACATGTTCCTCACGGGGTTCGACTCGACGACCCTGAACACGCTGTTCGCCGACAAGAACCTGCGCGCGCACGGGCTCGTTCAGGCCTACTCGCGCACGAACCGCATCCTCAACTCCGTGAAGACCTACGGCAACATCGTCTCGTTCCGCGATCTGGAGCAGGAGACCAACGACGCGATCGCGATCTTCGGCAACAAGGATGCTCGCGGGATCGTGCTGCTCAAGCCGTACGGCGACTACTACTCCGCGTACGCCGCGAAGGTCGCGTTGCTGCTCTTTCAGTACCCACCGGGGACGCGGATCGTGGGGGAGTCGGAGCAGAAGGAGTTCATCGCGCTCTTCGGGGCCATCCTGCGCCTGCAGAACATCCTCACCTCGTTCGACGACTTCGCCGGCAACGAGATCCTCACGGAGCGCCAGGCGCAGGACTATCGCAGCGTGTACCTCGACCTCTACGCCGAACTGCGCGGCAAGGCGGATGCCGACAAGGCGCCGATCAACGACGACATCGTCTTCGAGATCGAGCTCATCAAGCAGGTCGAGATCAACGTCGACTACATCCTGATGCTCGTCCAGAAGTGGCGCGACGCCCACGGTGACGGCTCCGACGTGGAGATCCGCGCGTCGATCAGCCGCGCCGTCGACGCCAGCCCCAGCCTGCGCAACAAGAAGGACCTGATCGAAGCCTTCGTCGATTCCGTCTCGGTCGACGGAAAGATTGACGAGGAGTGGCGGGCGTTCGTGCGTGCGAGGCGTGAGGCCGAGCTTGACGCGATCATCGCAGCGGAGGGGCTCCGTCCGGACGCGACTCGTGCGTTCATCGACACAGCCTTCCGCGATGGCGCCGTGCAGACGACGGGTACGGCAATCACCAGGGTGCTGCCGCCGGTGTCGCGATTCTCGCCCGACGGGGAGCACGGAGAGAAGAAGCAGCGCGTGCTGGCGAAGCTCGGTGAGTTCTTCGAGCGGTTCTTCGGGCTCGGCACGAGCTGAGGCTCAGGCGGTGACGCCCACCTCGGCGAGGTCGTCCACGACCACGTCGGCGCCGGCTGCGGCGAGCTCCGCAGCCTGGCCCAGCCGGTCCACCCCGATCACGAGGCCGAACCCGCCGCGGCGTCCGGCCTCGACGCCGGAGAGGGCGTCCTCGACCACCACGGAGCGCGCCGCGTCCACGCCCATGCGGCGCGCCGCCTCCAGGTACATCGCCGGGTCCGGCTTGCCCGGCAGCCCGACCTCCGCCGCGACGACGCCGTCCACGCGCACCTCGAAGAGGTCTGTCGTGCCGGTCACGTCGAGCACCATGGCGGTGTTCTTGCTCGACGACATGAGGCCGGTCCGGATGCCGGCCGCGTGCAACTGCCCGATGAGCTCGACCGTGGTGGGGAACGTCTTGACGCCGTGCTCGCGCACCTCGGCGTTGAAGAAGGCGTTCTTGCCGTTGCCGAGCCCGCACACCGTCGTGCGCTCCGGCGGGTCGGAGGGGTCGCCCCACGGCAGCTCGATGCCGCGTGAGGCGAGGAAGTCGCGTACGCCGTCGTAGCGCGGCTTGCCGTCCACGTAGCGGGCGTAGTCGGCGTCGAGGTCGAAGGGCCGGAGGGCGGGATCGGGCGTGGCGCCCGGGCTTGCGCCCGCCCGGGCGGCGCGCTCGGCGAGGTACGCGTCGAAGAGCCGCTTCCACGCCGCCGCGTGCACGGCGGCCGACTGGGTGACGACGCCGTCCAGGTCGAAGATGACGGCGTCGAACCTGCCCCTGTCGATGGTCACGCGCTCGTCGTCCACGATCCGCCTCCCGTCCTGGTGATCCCGGAGATGGTACCCGCTTTCGCGCGACCGCGAGCCGGCATCATCGCCGGGTCGGACGGAGTCGCTGCAGAGCGCCGTATTCGTGGCTGAACCCGCCGTGTCTGTGCGACGTCTCATCCTTCAGCGAGCGGATGCGACGTTTTTCGCATCAGGCTGCGTCCAATCAGCAAGGCCACAGGCTTGGTACCCCGGGGCCGATGTGAGACCATAGGCCCTGGCCGTCGCCGAGCTTTTGGGGAAATCGTCGGCGCCATCGGGCATCAACGATCAAAAGGGGGGGATCGTGACCCATTCACGACGCGTTCATCCGTTACTCATCCTGCTCGTCGTCGCGGCGGTGGCCGTGTTAGGTCTTGTGTGGGCCATGGACGCGGCCGGGTCGGAGGAGGCCTCGCCGGCCGCGGCCGACACCGGCAAGGTCGTCTACAAGGTCGGGTGGAACGGCGATCCCGACAACATCAACCCGCTCATCGGCTACACGTCGCCGGCGTTCGAGATCTGGTACCTCACCTACGACTCGCTCGTCGGGTACGACCCGGCCACGCTCGCCCCGATGAAGGGTGAGGAGTCCACCGGCCTCGCCACCGAATGGTCGGTGAGCGACGACGGGCTCACGTGGACCTTCACCATCCGCGAGGGCGCCACCTGGCACGACGGTGTGCCGCTCACCGCCAAGGACGTGGCGTTCACCTACAGCTACATCATCGACAACGAGATGGAGAACTGGACCGCGTACACCAACCTCATCGAGACGGCGACGGCGGTCGACGACACCACCGTGGTGTTCGAGTGCTCGAAGCCCAAGCCGGACATGACGCGCCACTACGTGCCGATCCTGCCGGAGCACGTCTGGTCCAAGATCGACCCGAAGAAGGCGGTACGCGGCTACTCGAACGACCCGCCCTACATCGGCTCCGGGCCGTTCAAGGCCATGGAGTGGAAGAAGGACTCGCACGTCAAGCTGGTCGCCAACCCCGACTACTGGGGCGGCGCGCCCAAGATCGACGAGCTCTACTGGATGTTCTTCACCAACGTCGACACCATGCTGCAGGACCTCAAGTCCGGCAACATCGACGGCTGCGTGGATCTGCTCGCCGGCCAGCTCAAGCAGCTCGAGAACGAGCCCGGCATCGAGGCCAGCGCCATCGCCATGGACGGGTTCAACGAGCTGGGCTTCAACTGTTACAAGGACGGCCCCAGCAAGGGCCACCCGGCGCTCAAGGACTGGAAGTTCCGCCAGGCGCTCAACTGGGCGGTCGATCTGCAGAAGGCGGTCGACGTGGTGTGGCTCGGCTACACGGCGCCGGGCTCGACGATCATCCCGCCGGACTACTACAGCGACCCCGACTGGCACTGGGAGCCGCCGGCCGACGTCAAGTACAGCTACGATCCGGAGAAGGCAGGCGCGGCTTTGGACGCGGCGGGCTACCCGGACTCGGACGGTGACGGCGCGCGTGAGTACAAGGGCAAGCCGATCGAGCTCGGGCTGATCTCCCGCTCCGAGTCGCCGGAGAGCCAGCAGACGGCCAAGCTCATCGCCGGCTGGTTCCAGGATGTGGGCATCAAGGTCAACGTCGAGGTCATGGACGAGGCCACGCTCACCGACAACCACCTGCTCAACTACGACGGCGACACCTTCACGCCCGACTACGACATGTTCCTGTGGGGCTGGTACCTCGACTTCGACCCGGGCTCGATGCTGAGCTACTTCACCAAGGCCCAGATCGAGAACTGGAGCGACTGCGCCTGGTGGGATCCGGAGTACGAGGAACTGTACGTCAAGCAGGGCGAGGAGCTCGATCCGGTCACGCGCAAGGAGTACATCGACCGGATGCAGCAGATCCTCTACGAGCAGACGCCCTACATCGTCACCGACTACGGCCCGGACTTCGAGGCCTACAACACCGAGAAGTGGGAGGGCTACATCGCCATCCCCGACCCGAACGGCAACCGGCTCATGCCGCCGTTCGGCAACTGCGGCAACGCCAACTTCCTGAGCATCGGTCCGAAGACCGCGGTCGCGGCCGAGGAGAGCAGCGGCGGCAACACGACGCTGTGGGTGGTCATCGGCGTCGCGGTCGCCATCGTGGTGATAGTGGCCGTGCTGCTCCTGCGCCGCCGGCCGCGCGCGACGGAGGAGTGACCCCCGGTGGGTCGCGCGGCCTGACTGGTCGCGGGACCTGACGGGCGCAGCCCCCGAGGGATGACGGGGCGGGCGGGAGGCGTAAGAGCCTCCCGCCCGCCCCGCCTCACGTTCACTCCCCGGCCGCCGCTGCCGATACAGTCGCTGAGCGGCGCGGGCGCCGGTGTCCGCGCTGGACGGCGGGCGGGGAGGAGAGCACGTGAGCGAGCGGGACCGCATGGTGGACGACTCGGTACGGCTGTACCGGCTGCTCCGCTGGGGGCTGGTCGTCGAGATCCCGATCGTCGCGATCACCGCGACGAGCGCGGTGCTCTTGAGTTCCGCGGCACTCGTCGCCCTGGCCGCTCAGTCGGGCATCGCGCTCGTCATCAACGCGTTCGCCGTGTACGCGATGCGCCAGGTGCTCAAGCACAACGTGTACAGCCACCCGTACGGGGCCGGCAAGCTGGAGAACTTCTCCGCCTTCCTCTGCGGCGTGCTCTACGTCCCGTCCGGCCTGTACGTACTCTTCGAGTCGATCGAGCGGCTCATCCACGCCCCCGAGGTGGGGTATATCCTGGGCCTGATCCCGGTGTCGCTCACCTTCACGACCGGGGTCGTGTTCTTCACTCTGTCACGGCGCCTCATGCGGCGCACGACGGACCCGTCGCCGCTGCTCGTCGCCTACAAGGCCGACTACTTCATCGGCATGATGACCGACGGCGGGGTGCTGGTCGCCTTCATCGCCGGCACCGCGCTCGCCGGCAGCAGCCTGGGCACGGTGGCCCATAGCGTCGACCCCGCCGTAACTCTCGTCATGGCCTGATACATTCTGTGGGTGGGCGTGGACCTCGTGAGAACCAA
>CAYTRM010000002.1:0-38960 GCA_964440225.1 uncultured Thermoleophilia bacterium
GCTCAGCGTCGGCGGCGCCACGCAGGTGCCCGCCGCCCTCTTCTACGACTTCGACTACACGGCCCTCGGTCACCTGCACCGCCCGCAGCGCTGCGGGCGCGACACCGTCCGCTACTCCGGCTCGCTGCTCAAGTACTCGTTCGCCGAGCATGCCCACGCGAAGTCGGTGACCGTCCTGGACATCGGCGCGCCCGGCAGCGCCGCCGGCGCCGCGGGCGCCGCCGGCCGCGCGCGCGTCGAGGTGGAAGCCGTGCCGCTCACGCCCCGGCGTGACGTGCGCCGGCTCGAGGGCGCCCTCGCCGACCTCGTCGCCCAGGGGTCCGCCGACCCGCACCGCGACGACTACGTCCAGGCGGCCCTGCTCGACCGCGGCGCCCTGCTCGACCCCATCGGACGACTGCGCGCCGCCTACCCGAACACCCTCTCGATCGAGCGGCCGCTCTACGAGGCGGCCGAGGCCGGCGGCGGGCGGCGGCCACGTCCGGGCAGCGTCGGCGACCTCGAGCTGTTCGGCGCGTTCTTCGACTACGCCACCGGCGAGGCGCTCGACGCGCCGCAGCGCGAGGCGCTGGCGGCCGTGGTCGACAGGCTCGAGCTTCGCCGGCGCGAGGCTCCCGGATGAGGCCTCTCGCCGTCACCATGCAGGCCTTCGGCCCCTACGCGGACGTCCAGACGCTGGACTTCGCCGACCTGCGTGGCGCCCGCTTCTTCCTCATCACCGGCCCCACCGGTTCGGGCAAGACCACCGTCCTCGACGCCATGTCGTTCGCCCTCTACGGCGACACCAGCGGCGGCCCGGAGCGCGAGGGAGGCCGCACCGGGGCGGCGATGCGCAGCCACCACGCGGACCCCGGCGCTCTCACGCTCGTCCGCTTCGACTTCTCCATCGGGGGCGACCTCTACCGCGTGGAGCGCATCCCGGAGCAGGAGCGTCCGAGCCATCGGGGCTCCGGGACGACGACACAGAAGCAGGAGGCCACCCTCTGGGCCCTGCGTCCCGGCCCGGACGGCGCCCGTGACGTCGACGGCGCTCCCCTGGCGACCGGCTGGACCAAGGTGAGCGCGAAGGCCGAGGACGTCCTCGGGTTCCGCGGCGAGCAGTTCCGGCAGGTCGTGATGCTCCCGCAGGGACGCTTCCAGCAGCTGCTCGAGGCGGACTCAGCCCAGCGAGAGCAGATCCTCCGCGCTCTGTTCGACACGGGCCACTACGCGGCCATCGAGCTGGCCCTCAAGGACGAAGCCGCCACCCTGCGGCGGGCGGCCGAGAAGGTCGTCACGAGGCGCGACGAGATCCTCCGCCAGGCGGAGACCGAGAGCGCCGACGACCTGAGCGAGCGCTGCGCCCGTCTCAGCGTGGAGGCCGGCGACGCGGCGCGGCACGCCCTCGTCACCGAGAGCGAGCGCGACGCGACGCAGAAGGCCCTCGGCGAGGGCCTCGACGCCGCCGCCAGACTGCGCGAGCGCGACGCCGCCCGAGCCCTCCTCAGCGAGCTTGCGGAGCAGGAGGGCACGATCGAGGAGCGCCGCGCCGAGCTCGACGCGGCGCGGCGGGCCACGACCGTGGCGGATGTCGCGCGCCAGGCGGCGGAGGCGGGGGCGGCGCTCACGGCTGCTCGCCTTGCCGCGGAGGCCGCGGCGGCGGCTGCCGGCGAGGCGGCCGCCACGCGCGCCGCGGCCGCGGCGGCTCTCGACGTCGAGGTCTCCCGGACCGGGACTCGAGAACACGCCGCCGCGGAGGTCGCCCGTCTCGAGGCCTTCGTCGCCGGAGCGGCAGCGCTCGCGGAGGCGCGAAGCGCGGTCACGGAGGCGACGGCCGTCGCCACCGCGCGCCGTCGCGACGCCGCGGCGGCGGACGCCGCCTGGGCCGCGGCCCGTGACCGGCTCGCGGCGCTCGACGCCCGATGGCGCGATGCCCAGGCCGGGCTGCTCGCCTCCGGCCTCGCCGACGGCAGTCCTTGCCCCGTCTGCGGGTCACCGGACCATCCCGCGCCGGCCACGCTTCCCGACTCGGCGCCGTCCGGCGACGAGATCGACGCGGCCCGTGCCGCCCTCGAAGCAGCCACGGGCGCACGCGAGTCGGCCGGGACTGCCGCGTCGCAGGCGGACGCCGCGCTCGCCCGCGCGGAGGCGCTCGCCACTGCGCGAGCGGAGGGACTCCCGGAGGACCTGTCCGAGCCCACCGCGCTGGCGGCCGCGCTGACGTCCGCCGAACGTCACAGCGTTGGACTGCGCGAGGCGTACGAGCGTGCGCAGGCGGCCGAGCGCGACGCCGAGATCGCCGTCTCGCGCCGTGAGGCGGAGCACGCCGCCGCGGCGGCGACACTCGCCGCCGCCCTCGAGACGTCCGCCGCGGCGGCGACGAGGCTCCGCGAGCGCCTCGACGCCGCCGGCTTCGCCGCCGAAGCGGATCTCCACGCAGCGCGGCGCGACGCCGTGCTCATCGACCAGTTGGCGCAGCTCGTCGACGGACACGAACGGGCCGCCATCAAGGCCGGAGAGCGTCTTCGCCTCGCGGAAGAGGCCGCCACCGGCCTGCTGCCGCCGGACGTCCCCGCGCTGGAAGCGGCGGCGACGGCTGCCACCGCCGCCGCACGCGACGCCCGCGACGCAGCGGCAGCGCTCCAGGCGAGCGCCGAGACGGCCGAACGCCAGTCGGACCGCCTCGGCCAGCTTGCCGACGAGGCGGCCGTCCTCGAGGAGCGGTACGCCGTCGCCGGCCGCCTCGCCGACGTCGCCAACCGCCGCAACCCCCTCGGCCTGTCGTTCCAGAGCTACGTCCTCGGCGCCTTCCTCGACGACGTCCTGGTCGCCGCCTCGGAGCGCCTGCGGGAGATGACCAAGAGCCGCTACAGCCTCGAGCGCACCGAGCAGCGCAGCGGCCGCAAGCAGGCGGCCGGACTCGGACTGCTCGCCTACGACGCCTGGACGGGAGTCTCCAGAGCCGTGACCACCCTCTCGGGAGGCGAGAAGTTCATGGCGGCCCTGGCCCTGGCGCTCGGACTCGCCGAGGTCGTCCAGGCGCACGCCGGCGGCATCCGCCTCGAGACGGTGTTCGTCGACGAGGGCTTCGGCTCGCTCGACGACGAGTCGCTGGATCTCGCGATCGACTCACTGATGAGCCTCAACGAAGGCGGCAGGCTCGTCGGCATCATCTCTCACGTGAGCGAGCTCAGGGAGCGCGTCGACGCGCGCCTCGAGGTGACCGCCGGCAAGCGCGGCAGCAGCGCGTGCTTCGTCGCGCCCTGACCGGGGGGATACTGGGACCATGTACGCGCAGCGCAGGAGAATGGCCGTGATCCTCTTCGTCGTCGCCGTCGTGGCTGTGGCGGCGTTCGCGTTCGGCATCACGCTGTGCATCGACTGGGGCGGCGCGAGCAGCCCGCCGCACTTCTACGACCGGCCGGCGGCGCTCGCGCTCTCACTTCACTAGACGGCGGGCTCCGGCGCACGCAGCCGATCGGCGCCATCACACGCACCTGGGAGGTCCCGGGAGCACACCCGTCCAGCCCGACCCGGCCAGGCTGATCGCCGCGCTCGACCTCAGCGTCCCGCCGACCGGCGTCTACGACGCCCCGGACCCCACGGCGTTCGCGCCCCTCGTCACGCCCGACCCGGAGCAAGGCCACGGCGCCTGCGTCTTCGGGTACTACAGCCACTGGCTCGAGGGCCGGACACTGCTCCTCACCGCCGGCGACTTCGGCTGCGGCGGCTGCGGCCGCGCCTTCTTCGGCGCGCGGACGCGCTCGCGAGACGCCTACATCGACTTCCTCTGGCGGGATGAAGGCCTCCGCGCGACCCGCGAGCTCATGGCCGATTGGCTCGACAACGCGCCGACGTACCGGCCCGAGCACGGCAACGTGCTCGTCGGGCCGTTGCGGCCGGAACAGGCCGGGTACCTCAAGACGGTGACGTTCTGGGTCAACCCCGACCAGCTCAGCGTGCTGCAGCACGGCGCCTACCACCACCACGCCTGGGGCACGCCCGACCCCGTGACCGTCCCCTTCGGCTCAGGCTGCTCCGAGCTCATCGTGCCCTTCCGCGACCTCTCACTCCCGGAGGCGGTCATCGGGGGGACCGACGTCGCCATGCGCGGCGACATCCCCGCCGGCCTCCTCGCGTTCACGGTCACGGTCCCGATGTTCGCGCAGCTGTGCGCGCTCGACGCACAGAGCTTCCTCGGCAAAGGCTTTCTGGCTCAGCTGCGCGAGGCCCGCAGCGGATCCCTCGCCTGACGCCCGGCGCTCCGCCGGTGCGGGCCACTACTCCGCCGGCGACACCACCCAGGCGGTCGCCGCGTCGACGACCCGAAAGCCGTGACGCAGGTACAGCGGCCGGCCGGCTTCGCTCGCCGTGAGGTAGAAGACGCGGGCACCGTCGCCGTGCGCGCGAAGCACGTGCTCCAGCAGCCGCCCTCCCACCCCCTTGCCCTGCAACTCAGGCAGCGTGGCCATCCCCGAGACGCCGATGACGCCGTCGTCGTCGACGACGCAGACGCAGCCGACTGCGGCGCCGTCGAGCCGCACGAGGTACGCGATCAGCGCCGGGTCGCCCAGCAGATCGCGGGTGATGACCCGTCCGTACAGATCGCGAGGAAGGTCGAAGGCCGCCTCGCTCACGGCGAGGAACTCGGCGAGCCCGACCTCCGTCGTGACCGGCTCGACCCGGCACGAACGGGCGCGGCTGGTCCCATCCGGGGAGAGCAGTGTCGCGAGCCCCTCGTGCGCCGCCGGCGCAGACTGCGCCGCGTCCCCGCCGGACGACCTCGCCATCAGAGGGATCGGGGGCAACGGCTCCAGGCCGAGATGGCGAGCCAGAGGCTCGAGCTCGGCCTGGACCCCCTCGCTGAGACACACGTAGCCGCCCACACCCCGGGCGACGATGCGCGCGACGAACTCGCGCAGGCGCGCCTCGGCCGAATCTTCACCCCCCGGCAGGTCGCCGAAGACCACACCGCAGTTGAGGAAGACGCTGTCGAGACCGCTGCACCCGAGGATGGCGTGCGAGGCGATCACGCAGTCGGCTCCGGGCGTACGCCCGTAGAACCGGACGATCATCCGGCCCATGCTGCGGTACAGATCATCGACGGAAGGCACGGCCTCGTGCACGGCGACCCCCTCGGACGCGTGTCGGAAGAGCAGGCCCTTGCTGGTATCATCGGCACCACGAGCGCGGTGAACGAGCCCCCGGGCCGAGCCACACGTGCGACGCGATGAGCGCCTCGAGCGACCATGGTACTCCGAGCGCCGGCGCGCAGCACGGCGCGCTCGACCGGAGCACCGAGGGAGATGCGATCATGACCACACGACCACCGATCCACTGCCCGGCCGCCGGCGAAGAGGCCGTGCATCTCTCCGGCGGCGCCCTGCCGGCGCGCGGAGGCCTTGAGTCGATGTCGATCCCCGTGCGCCCGTAGCCGTGACCTCACGCGAGGCGCTCCGCCGGCTCAACCGCAATCGCGAGAAGCTCCGCACGCACCACGTGCGGCACATCGCGGTGTTCGGGTCCACGGCCCGCGACCAGGCGACGGCGCAGAGCGACGTCGACCTCCTCGTCGAGTTCGCTCCCGAGGCGCGCGTCGGCCTGTTCGGCTACGTGCGCCTGCTCGACTTCCTCGGCGACGTCATGGACACGCGCATCGACCTGGCCACGCCCGCCGCGCTGCGCCCCGAGATGCGCGAGCAGATCCTGGCGGAGGCCGTCCGTGCCTTCTGAACGGTCGGCCGCGTATCTGGAGCGCCAGGCCAAGCTGCGCTTTCGCGACTGGCGCTTCCGCGTCCGGGACATCCTCGCCGCCCTGGCGTCGATCGAGACGTACACGGAGGGCATGGACCGCGGCGCCTTCGTCGCCGACCGCCGCACCCGCGACGCGGTCCTCCACAACCTCATGCTGGCCGGGGAGTCGGTCCGCTGGATCCCGGACGTCATCCTCGAGGCTCACCCGGAGGTGCCCTGGCGCCTCCTGCGAGGTGTGCGCAACGTCGTCGTGCACGAGTACTTCGGCATCGACGACGCGATCCTGTGGGTCACGGTGCGCGACGACCTGCCGCCCCTCGTCGGAGATCTGGAGGCGATCCTCCGGTCGTGACCACGCCGAGGGCGGCGGCGGGCGCTTTCGCGCCCGCCGCCGCCCTCGCCACGCCCTCTGCCACGTTCCTCAGTAGAGGATGGGCAGCAGGTCCGTGGAGAAGATCACCTTGGTCATGTCGAGGCTCTCGCCGATGACCGACAGGATGGCGTCGTGACCGGCCTGCGTCAGCTTGAACTGCAGGCCGTCGATCTTGTACGCCTTGCCCTTGTGCGTGATCTTGGGTGCGTGCGTCGACTCCGCCAGCGCGACGCGCAGGTACGGACCTGCGAGCGTCTTGTAGGCGACCGACATCTGGTACTTGGTCTTGCTCAGAGCGAGGATGCGGATGCCCTCGGCCCGGAAGATCTTGTGACCCGTCTCCGACGCCTCGACGAAGCGTATGGACCCGCGATGCATGAAGGTGCCCTTGCCGCTCTTGGGAGCGTACGTCCCGCCGCTCTTCATCGGCACGCGGAACCACCAGTACATGTTGCCGGACTTGTTCCACAGCGCCTTCTGCGTGGCCGGCGCGAACGCGGCCAGTGTCACGTGCTTGGCGCCGAGCTCGGTGACGTACGCGGCCCCGACCGTGATGTGGGTGCTCCCCTTCTGGACTCCGGCGGCCTGCGCCGGCACCGCCATCACCAGGACGGCCAGAAGAACGGCCAGACCGGCCAGCGCGAGACGACTCCTCGTTCCCATGTACTGCCTCCCATCGAGTGCCGGCGACCGCCGACCGGCCGCGAGCTGTTGACTCGTTCACACGACGTGTATCGACACCTGCGCGCGCAGACTGGAGCGCCATACCTGGGTTCGCGTGTACAATCGGCGCTCATGCAGCAGGCGCGCCCCCAGGAAGAGATCCGGTACGCCGGCCTCGGCGTGCGCTTCGCCGCCGTCCTGGTCGACACGCTCGTGCTCTTCGGCCTGCTGATCCTCGCCGCCATGGTGTACATCCTCGTGCTGACGGCGCGAGGCACGATCGACCTCAACGACCCTGCCGCGGTGCAGGCGCTCAGCGCCGACTTCCAGGTGTCGGACTGGGTGGCGAACGTCGTCGTCTTCGGCGGGCTCTTCGTCTACTACACGGTACTGGAGGCGCTCTTCGGCGCCAGCGTCGGCAAGCTCGTCTTCCGCATGCGCGTGACCATGGTCGACGGCACCCGGCCCAGCGGCGGCGCCGTGGTCATGCGGAATCTGGTGCGCATCCCCGAGGCGTGGCTTCTGTACGCGCCGGCCGCCGTCTCCTGCCTCATAGGCCACAAGTGCCAGCGGCTCGGCGACCACGCCGCGCGCACGGTCGTCGTGCGCCGGGCGCCCGTCCGCGCGCACGGCGCACCGGTCGCTCCCGGCGGCGCCCCACAGCCCGGCCCCGCGCCGGGCGGCGCGATGCCGCTCCCACCGGAGCCGCCTGCGGCGGCGCCAGACGCACGCACGCCCGCTCCGGCGTCCGGGACCCAACTCGACCTCGCGGACGCCCTGGCCGGCCTCAAGACGGCGGCGCTGGCCACACGAGGCGCGCACGCCAACTACCTGCACTTCTCCGAGCGGGAGCTCGAGGCGTCCTCGTCCGGCGCGCCCGACGGCGAGTACGCGCCCGAATACGTCGGCGCCTGGTACACCCTGGCCGACGCGGTCGAGGAATTGCGGAGAGCCCGCGCGGTCGCGGCTGCCGTCGCGTCGCAGGCCGGCGTCACGCCCGAGAGCGCCGCCGCCGACCGCCCCGACCTCCTGCACCTGCTCCGCGAGCTCGAGCCGTACGTGACGGCGATCGGCGACGAACAGATCCACGAGGCGTATCTGCTCGTCGCTCGCGGCGGCGGCGCGCAGGCCTGACGCGGCGATGGGCGACGCCGTGAGGCGCCGCCCATCCACCAGGGGGGCTTTGTGCACGAGGCCGACCCGCCTCGCCGTCGAGTTGTCTACCGCACGACCAGGGCCCGCGACACACGTGTCTGCTGCGCCCAGCCGGCCAGGTCCGTGGCCTCCACCGACCACCGGTACGAGCCCGGCCGCAGACGCAACTCGACGCGGGCGACGTGCCTGCCGGTGCGCACGACGCCGAGGCGCACGCACTTGGTCACGCCTCGCCCGCGGATCACGAGTCGCGCCCTCACCCGCGGCGACTGTGCGTCCCTGACCTCGTAGCGGAAGCTCGCGACGCTCCCGGAGCGAACGCGCACGCCACGCAGGGCCGCAGTGCTCGGGCCGGCGGCATCGACCGTGATGCCGGCCCAGACGACGTCGCTGGCGCTGCCGTCGGCGGCGAGGAACCGTACCGCCAGAGCCGTGCGTCCGGAAGCTCCCGAGAGCACCCAGTCCTGAGCCAGACCGGTGTAGGGCATCGAGTACCACGACGTGCCGTCATCGGAGAACTCGACGGCCGTCACGGTGGCGGAGTCGTTCACGGCATGGTTTGCGACGCGGACGTTGAGCAGTGGCACGTACCCGAAGCCGGCGCGGTCGATGATGCGCGCCTCCGCGTGCGTCCACGCTGCGTGAGCGCTCGAGGGAGCGAGCAGCAGGAGCGCGCCGGCGAGGAGCGCAACCATGACACCCGACCCTGCGCCGCGCTTCGTGAGCATCGTCGTGGCCTCCCTGGTGTGCCCGCCTTCGTTCACTGGCATCGGCAGCGCAGGTTCGGCCACGATGAGGCGTCTTCCTCGTCGAGGCTCGCTCGCACCCCCTTTGCAGAGAGCGTCCCGCCCCATGCGTCCAGGGCGAGCGCCCCGGCGTTTCTGGGTACTCCGCCGCGAAGGCGCGTCGCAGACGCCTCGCCGGGACCGTTTCCGGGTACGATGCATACAGTCGGGGGCGACCGAGGGGGAAGACGATGATCGGCAGGGTTTCGTTCACAGCGGCGCGCGCGCTGCTCGCGCTCGTCCTCGGCACGGTCGCAGCGGCCGGGGCGGTGGCGGGCCTGGCGCCTGCCGAAACGGCGGAGGCGGCGGCGCCGAGGCCCTTCCCCATCTGCATCGTCATGGGCGGGCAGGCGGGCCCCGAGATCGCCGGCAGCACGGTCGTCTGGACGGACAACCGCAACGGCAACCTCGACATCTACGGTCGCAACCTGAGCACGGGAGCGACCTTCGCGGTCTGCCGGAACGCTGCCCAGCAGGACAACCCGTCCGTCACTCGCTACGTGACGGCGAGCGGCAAGGTCCGCTACCTCGCCGTGTGGGTCGACCGGCGCGATCACAAGAACGACGGCGCCGGCGACATCTACGGTCGCGACATCACCCGCAAACGCACCTTCGTCGTGTCGCGCAGCGCCAGCGTCAAGTGGTTCCCGGAGATCGTCGACCGCTGGGCGCTCTGGATCGAGGCCGACGACTCCGCCGGCCCATACCGCATTAAGGCCCGTGACCTGGACGCCGGCAAGAGCTACCTCCTCGCCACCAGCACGATCCTCAGCCCTGTCGGCCTCGACCGCCGGACCGTCGCCGGCAAGCGCGTGTACACCGCGGTGTACGCGTCCGGCAAGGGAGACATCAGCGGCCGCGACCTCCCCGACGGCGACCCGTTCAGCGTCTCGCAGACGTCGAAGTTCGAGTGGATGCCCGACATCAGCGGCAACCGCGTCGTCTGGTGGGAGTCCGGGGGCCGCATCATGCTCAGGAACCTGAAGACCGGCAAGAGGACCTTCGTGCACGCCGGCTCGCGGCCGCGCATCGACGGCGAGCTCGTCGTGTGGGACGGTGGCGGCCGCGGCGGCTCCTACTCCATCACCTACGCGAAGGGGGCGCGGATCTACGTGCGCAACGTCGCGCGGAGCAGCGCCGTGACGGCGATCGCGCAGAGGAACCTCACCTGCCTGTTCCCGGCGGTGAGCGGACGGCGCGTGGTCTGGGAGTCCGGGCCGACCGCCCGGGTCCTCGGTCACATCCACGTTTACGGCGCGCGCCTCCGCTGACGAGCGTTCGTCCGCCGCGACGGACGTGACGGCATCCCCGCCGCGCTCCTCGTGCGCTCAGGAGACGAACTCGAACCCCTGACCCTCCACGACCTCGATACACGCCGCGGCGACCTCGCCGTCGTAGCGCGACCCAGCGCCCTCGCGGACTTCTTCGAGCGCGGCATGCATGCCCATCGCCGGCCGGTAAGGCCGGTGTGACGACATCGCCTCGACCACGTCGGCCACGCTCAGGATCCGCGCCTCCTGGAGGAACTCCTCACCCGAGAGGCCCCGTGGGTATCCCGAACCGTCGAGCCGCTCGTGATGCTGCAGCACGATCTCGGCGACAGGTCGCCCGAAGTCGATCGGGGCGAGGATGTCGTACCCCGCCTGCACGTGCTGCTTGATCAGGTTGAACTCGACCTCGCTGAGGCGGCCCGGCTTCGCCAGGATCTCCGCCGGCACCGAGATCTTGCCGATGTCGTGGATGAGCGCCGCGAGACGCAGCCCCTCGAGCGCGTCGGCGCCCAGACCCATCTCGCGTCCGATCGCCGTGGCCAGCTCCGAGACCCGCCGCTCGTGCCCGGCGGTGTAGGGGTCGCGGGTCTCGACCACCTGGCTCATCGCGAGAACCGCACCTTCGAGGGTGCGCCGCAACTGCTCCGCACTGCGGCGCACCTCTTCCTCGGCCTCGACCTGATCGGTGACGTCGAGCGAGAGGCCGCCGATCAGCGGGGCGGCGTTCCCGCGCGGGATGGGAAAGTAGATACTGTGCAGGTACTCCTGACGGCCGGACCTCGACCACGGCTGCACCACGTCGACGACCTCTCCGTCACGCGCGCGCCGAAGCCGCTCGTCCCCGACCGCGATCTCGTCGCCCTCCCAAAGGTCGGACGGCGCGCGGCCGAGCCACTCCCCGCGACGCAGGTCGCCGTCCTGCTCTTCGCGCCGGTTCACAAACACGTACCGCAGGTCTGCGTCGTGCATGAAGAAGTAGCCCGGGAAGTGCTCGGCGAACTGCTCGAACCGCTCCTCGCTCTCGCGTAGCGCGGCCTCCGCCTGCACCTGTTCGGTGACGTCCAGAGTCAGGCCACCGACAAGGGGAGGCCCGCCCTCGCAGGGTATCGGGAAGTGCAAGGCGTGGAAGTGCCGCTCCTCGGCGCCGTGCTTCCAGGTGACGACTTCGTCGACCACGTCGCCGGCGAGCGCACGCCCCGCGACCGCGTCGATGTGCCCCGCGTCCTCGGCCGACCACAGCTCACCCGGCCGCTTGCCCTGCCACAGATCATCCGACGCCTCGAGGTCGTCGCGATCGAACAGCCTGCTCAGGTAGAGATACCGGTGCTCGGCGTCCTTGATGGAGACGAATCCCGGTATGCGCTCGGCGAAGCGCTTGAAGCGCTCCTCGCTCTCGCGCAGCGCGCTCTCCGCCTGCTTCGCCTGGGTGATGTCGTCCAAGGCCACGGTGATGTGTGGAGCGCCGCTCAGGGCAAGCGGTTCGGCGCCCATGCGCAGCCACACAGTCTCGTCTTCGCCGTCACGCCTGAGTTGCAGCGCCAGTTCCACACCGCGCAACGAGGTCCCACCGCAGAGCACGGCCTCTATCCCGTTGCGCAGCGGACAGAGGGGACAGTCGGGCGTGTCGCCACACCCGCGAGGGTCATCACCGCAGTGGGCGCAGCCCAGAGCCTCGCCGCACTGTACCGTGCTGCCGGGCTCGTGATCGAGCAGGTCGCCCACGTCGCCCCGCGCAAGGGCAAGCGCCGCCCGGTTCACGCGCACGACGTTGAGGCGCTCATCGAAGACGAGCATCGCCACCGGTGAGGCCTCGAAGATCGCCGCCAGATTCGCGCGCTCCGCCCTGAGGGCATCATCGGCCCTCTTGCGCTCGGTGATGTCGGAGCACACCGTGAAGGCCCCCGCGTACGTGCCCGAGGCGTCGGAATCGGCCACCGAGTTCACGGCCAGCCAGACAGGGCTGCCGTCCCTGGCCCGGAAGCGAGCGTCGTAACGACCCGGCTCCAACCGCATCCGCGCCTGCCGCCGCGCCTCAAGAAGCGCGGCGTCGTCGTCGTAGGTGAAGTCGCGGTCCGGACGACCCAGCATCTCCTCCACCTCGTAGCCGAGCATGTGCGCCATCTGCGGATTGGCGAACACCACCCGGTTGGCGGCGTCGAACACCCAGATGCCTTCGGCGGCCATGTCGACGATGCGCCGGTAGAGGGCGTCGCTCTCCCGGGCCCGCTCCTCGGCGACGACGTGGCCCGTGACGTCGCGTCCGTAGGCGATGACGGCGGCGGCGCCCTCGAGGTAGTTCATGGTGACGTCCATCACCAGACGCTCCCCGCTCCTGCGCGCGCGGTCGATCCGGACTTCACGGACCCCGTCGGCCAAGACGTGGGCCCAGCCCCTCGACCACTCCTCGGACGTGACCCAACCGACGACCTCCCACAGCTTCGATCCGATGACCACCTCTCGCTCCGCCTCGGCGACCCGGCAGGCGGCACCGTTGACATAGACGATGGTGCCGTCCTCGGCGATCGTGAGGATGGCCTGCGAGGCGTGGTCGACGGCGAAGAGGGCGAGACGCGCAGCCTCCGCGGAGTGGCGATGAGCCCGCCGCAGCACCGCGGCGTCGATGGCGCGCCGCACCGCGGGAGCCAGGCGCGTGAGGTTGTCCTTGAGCACGTACTCCACGGCGCCCGCGGACATGGTCGCCACGGCGGTGTCCTCGTCGATGCTCCCCGATACCGTGATCGCCGGCAGGTCGGGCGACAGCTCGGCGATCAGACGGAGCGCCTCGAGACCGCTGAAGCCGGGGATGTTGTAGTCGACGAGGGCGATCTCCCAGGCCTCGTCCGCGAGCGCCGCGCGCAGCGCGTCCTCCGTCTGCACTCTGTCCCACTGCGGCTCGAGGCCGGCCTCTCGCAAGCGGCGGAGCTGGAGCTCGACGTCGTCCTGGCTGTCTTCGACGAACAGTACGCGCACACCCACGGAGGCCCCTTTCGGCAGCACCGGTCCTGGGCGCAGCATACCGTCCGAGTCCACCCTCGTCGACGACGAGCCGCCGCCGTGCGCCGTCAGTCGGGCGGAGCCACGCCGAGCAGAGCTTGAGCCTTCTCCATCCAGCCGGCGACGGCGATACCCTGTGGGCAGGCGCTCTCGCACTCCCCGCAAGCGGTGCAGGAGTCGGCGCGCGCGCCCTCGTCGATCCAGCTGTAGTAGACCCGCTGGCGAGGCAGGTCGCCGAACATGTGGGCGTCGTTGTAGAGCCGGAGGACCTCGGGGATGTCGACGCCCTGCGGGCAGGGCATGCAGTAGCGACAAGCCGTGCATGGTATGGGACTGAGCTCGCGATAGACGTCGCGCACGCGCGCGACCAGCTCGAGCTCCTCGGTGGTGAGCAGCCCCGGACGGGAGCGCCCGGCGGCGACGAGATTCTCCTCGACCTGCTCCATGGTGGTCATGCCGCTGAGGACGAAGGAGACCTCGGGCACGCTCCAGACCCACTGCAGCGCCCACTCGGCGGGGGACCGCCCGACGGCCGCCCCCTCCCACAGCTCCTCGACCCGCGGCGGCAGGTTGCGCGCCAGCATGCCGCCGCGTATCGGCTCCATGACGATGACCCCGAGGCCGCGGCCGGCCGCCAGGTCGAGGCCGCGGCGCCCCGCCTGCTCCTCCTCGTCCATGTAGTTGAACTGGAGCTGGCAGAACTCCCAGAGGTCGGTGGCGGCGAGCACCTCCTCGAAGAGGTCGTAGGTGCCGTGGAAGCTGAAGCCGAGGTGCGCGATCCTGCCGTCGGCGAGCGCCCTCTCCGCCGAGGCGAGCTGGCCCTGCTCCAGTACGCACTTCCAGTGCGCGTCGTCGAGGCTGTGGAGCAGGTAGAAGTCGATGGCGTCCTCGCCCAGGCGCTCGAGTTGCGTCTCGAGGATGCGGTCGAAGTCGCCGGGCTCCTTGACGTCCCAGACGGGCATCTTGGTGGCGATCTTGACGCGCTCGCGATAGCCGCCCTTGAGCGCTTCGCGAAGCCAGCCCTCGCTGTGCTCCTCGTGGTACACCCAGGCCGTGTCGACGTAGTTGACGCCGCCGTCGATCGCCCGGTGGAGCATCGCCGTGGCCTCGTCCGTGTCGATGCGCGCGAAGTCCGGCTTGCCGTCGTCGCCGGCGAGTACGGGCAGCCGCATGGCGCCGAAACCCAGCGCCGAGGGCTTGAACTCGAGCTGTCCGAAGGTGCGGTACTCCATGACGGCATCGTATCGCCCCGGCGCGCGGGGCGCGAGCGCGCCGGCCGCGATAGACTCTGCGCCAGTCGTCCGAGGAGCCGCCCCATGCCGCACATCACCCAGCATCCCGAGATCCTCATCCAGGCACGTCGAGGCGCGACGGTCGAGAGCCTTCACCGCGCCGTCGCCGCGCTCGCGGGCCCCGACGGCGAGATCGTCGAGCGCTGGGGCGACCCGGACATGGTCACGTTCTGGCGCTCGTCGGCGAAGCCTCTGCAGGCGCAGGCGTGGCTCGCCGACGGCACCGTGAGCCACTTCGGATGGGGCGCCGAGGAGCTTGCCATCATGAGCGCGTCACACGAGGGGCTGGACTTCCAGGCGGACCTTGTACGGCGCATGTTGACCGACCTCGGCCTCGCCGAGCAGGACCTGCGCTGCGACGCCACGCTCAAGGCGCGCCACAACTGCTCGGGCAACCACACCGGGTTCCTCGCCGCCTGCGTCCACCACGGCTGGGACATCCCCACCTATCAGCGGCCGGATCACCCGGCGCAGCAAGCCGCGCTCGAGGCGTTCGCGGCGCTCACGGGCACGGACCCGAGGGGGCTCGCCACGGGCGTCGACGGCTGCGGCATCGTCTGCTACGCCACCTCCGTGACCGTCGCCGCGGCCACCTTCGCCCTGCTCCCGGAGCTCCTGCCCGAGATCGGCGCCGCCATGCGCGCCCACCCGGAACTCGTGGAGGGCCCCGGATTCATCGACACCGAGGTCATGCGCGCCGTACCCGGCGCCACCAGCAAGTGCGGCGCCGAGGGCCTCAGCTGCTTCTCGCTGCCGGATGGGCGCGGCCTCGCCGTCAAGGTGGTCGACGGCGCCGACCGCGCCCACGAGCCGGCCGGCCTCGCGGCGCTCGAGGCCGTGCTCGGGCCGGACGCCATGAGCGACGAGTTGCGCCGGCTCGCCCGCCCGCCCATCACGAACGACGCCGGCGACGTCGTCGGCGAGCTGCTCGCCGTCGCTCCCGGCTGACGCCTCCGGCTGCACCAGGGACACACCGACGCCTCCGGCCGGCGCCCACGTCTCCGTGTCCCCACGCCGGGCGAGCCGTCAAACGACCGCGAACGCACGAGGGGACGGGGCGCCCGCGGGCGCCCCGTCCCCTCGCCGCATCGGCTGAGCCCGCCGCAGCGGCCCCCGCTCAGCCCGCCTTGCGTCCGCGATCAGCCTTCTTCGGCGCTCGGCTTGCGCCGCAGCAGAAGGAGGACGACGGCGGCGGCGATCACGGCGGCGACGACGATCACGATGATCAGCGTCGTATTCGAGCCGCCGGAGCTCTCCGTCTCGGCGACCTTGGGTCCGACGTTGTAGTAGTTGCTCACGTTGTCGCTGATGTACGCGACCGCCCCGGTACCCTGGGGGATGCGCTTCCAGCCCTCCCACCTGTCCGTGTTCCACGCCTGCAGCGTCTTCGGATACGTCAGGTTGATATACGGCGACTCCTCGTAGAACAGCTCCTGCATCCGGTGCGCGATCTCCTTGCGCTTCTGCGGGTCGAGCTCCTGCGACTGCTGTTGCCAGAGGTCGTCGTACTCCTCGCTGGACCAGCAGGCGTCGTTCTGGTTCTCGATCTGCTCGGTGCGGAAGTAGCCCAGGCGACGGCCCGGGTCGGAGCCGCTGGGCTGCCACTGCCAGATGTAGATGTCGTAGTCGGGCTTGTAGGTGTCGCCGGCGTAGTTGTAGCCGCCGTCGATGAGCGTGCCGTTGTCCTCGACGGAGTACTCGATGTCGAGGCCGAGATCCTCCCACCAGCCGGTGATGAGCTTGCCCATCACCTGGCTCTGCGGCGACTCGACGCGCGACCAGAGCCGCAGCTCGATGTTCTTGCCGCCGTTCCGGGGGTCGTTGAGGACGCCGTCGCCGTCGGTGTCTTCGTACCCCGCGGCGGCGAGGAGCTCCCCGGCCTTTGCCGGATCGAACGTGTACTCGACGTCCGCGGGCGGCTGCCAGTGCCAGTCGAGCTCCGGGTCGTAGAAGTCGACCTCGAAGATCGAGGTCGCCGGGTCGGCGTACCCCTGGTAGGCGAGGTCGGCCATCTTCTGCTTGTCGATGCCCCAGTTGAGCGCCTGGCGGAACTTGACGTCCTTCAGCACCGGATTGCCCAGCGACGGGCCTTCGTAGCAGTTGAACGACAGGTAGTCGAAGGCCTTCTGCGAGCACGCCTCGGCCTCGATCCCGGGCTCCTTCTGCAGCGCGGCGATCTGGGCCGGCGGGATGTTGATCGCCAGGTCGATGGTGCCCAGCTTGAGGTCCTGGGCCAGCGTGTCCTGATTCTTGTAGACTTGGAAGATGATCTCGTCGACCTTGGGCGTACCGCCCCAGTACTCCTTGTTGGCGACGCAGCGGATGAACTTGCCCTTCTGCCACTCGACGACCTGGAACGGCCCGGAGCCGACGATCGGCGGCCGGTTCAGGTATTTGTTGATCTGCTCGTAGCTCGTGAACTTGCCCCAAACGTGCTCGGGGATGATGGGCGCCCACATGGCGAGGACGTCGGCCTTGGGCCGCTCGCACTCGATGACCAGCGTGGTGTCGTCCGGAGCCGTGGCCTCCTTGATGCCGTCGAGCGCCGAGAGAAACGCGCCGAGCTCGTACTCCTTCTGGAAGTTGTAGGTGAAGGCGATGTCGCTCGCCGTCAGCGGCTCGCCGTCCGACCACTTGACGCCCTCACGGATCTTGAAGGTCCAGGTGAGGCCGTCTTCGCTCGTGGTCCAACTCTCGGCGAGCCCCGGCTCCGTCTGCAGGTACTCGTCGCCGTAGTTCGTGAGGAAGTCGTAGCTCACGTGGTAGAGCTCGTAGGACGACTGCTCGATGCCGACGAACGGGTTGAGGTTGTCGGGGTCGGTCGTCCAGCCGACCTTGAGCGTGACCGGCCCGCTGCCGGGCGAGGCGCTCGGGTCGGAGGCGGCCGCCGCGGCGAGCCCCCAGACAAGACCGGCGGCGAGCACCGCCACGATGGAGAGCACGAGCAGTCTCGAGATCAAGTGTGAACGCGCAGCCATAGGACCTACCTTTCTGCGCAGGACCGGTGAGCCTACGGCCCGGTCCGGGAGAGTCGCGCGGCGCTCCCCGGCGCCGCGCTGAAAGAGTAGCCAATCTTGCGGTCGCGGCGCAAGAGGCCGGCCAAGGCGGTCGATGCGATCCGCGCCTACGCCGATGCCGGCCCCGTGCCCGCCGGCGTCAGTCGCTGAAGGCGAACCCGGCCGCGAAGACGCGCTCGCAGGCGGCCGTCACCTCGGCGTCGTACAGCCGTCCGGCGCCGCTGCGCACCTCGCCGAGCGCCGCCTCCACGCCGAGCGCCGGCCGGTACGGCCGGTGCGAGGCCATCGCCTCGACCACGTCGGCGACGGCGAGGATGCGCGCCTCCAGTGGTATCTCGTCGCCGGTCAGCCCGTCCGGATAGCCGGATCCGTCGAGCCGCTCGTGATGCCAGCGCACGATGTCCGCGACCGGAGCGCCGAAGTCCACCGGCGCGAGGATGTCCGCGCCGGCCACCGGGTGCACCTTGATGATGGCGAACTCGGTCGGCGTGAGGCGGCCCGGCTTGGTGAGGATCTCGGCCGGTACCGCCACCTTGCCGATGTCGTGGACTTCGCCGGCGAGGCTCAGGGTCTCGAGGGCCTCGCCGTCGATGCCGAGCTCCACCGCGAGCGCCACGGCGAGCTGCGTCACGCGGCGTTCGTGCCCGGCCGTGTAGGGGTCACGCGTCTCGACCAGCGCGCCCATGGCGGCCACGGCGCCCTCGACCGTCTTCCGCAGTCGGGCGGCCGCGTCGACTGCCTCTCGCTCAGCGGCGCGCAGGCTCGTGATGTCCTGCAGCGCGCCGGCGACGCGCACCGCGCCGCCGTCGTCGCCGAGCACCAGCTCCGCGCGCGAGTGCACGAAGCGGATCTCACCGTCGCTCGCCCGCTCGATCGCGAACTCCTCGTCGTACTCTTCGCCCTTCTCGACGAGCCGTCGCAAGGCCTCGTCAAGAGACGCGCGGTACTCCGGCACCACACTCGCCTGCGCCGCCTCGAGCGGCAGCCAGGGTGTCCAGCGCTCGATCCCGTAGAGCCGAAACGCCTCTTCGGAAGCCCACATCCGGCGCTCCCGGAGGTCGATCTCCCAGTTCCCCACCTGCGCGATGCTCTGCGCCCGGCGCAGGCGCTCTTCACTCTCGCGCAGTGACTTCTCCGCCTGCGCACGCTCGGTGACGTCGAGGACCAGCGCGAGGATCGAGGTGAGCCGGCCGGATGGGTCGATGAGCGCCGAGTTGTACCACTCGCAGACGATCACCGCCCCATCCTTGCGGTAGTTGCGATTCGTGATGCGGGTGCTGGCTCGCCGGCCGGACGTCATCTCCGCCACAGTCGTGGTGACGCGGGCGGCGTCATCCTCATGGATCCACGGCACGTCCCAGACCGGCTTGCCGATCACCTCCCCGGCGCTCCACCCGAACATCCGCTCGGCCCGTCCCGACCAGCCGGTGATGCGCACGTCCTGGTCGAACTCCATGACGGCGAAGGGTGAGTTCTCGACGTGGAACTGCAGACGATGCAGGGCGTCGCGCAGGTCCTCATCAGCGCGCTTGCGCTCGGTGATGTCACGTACCGTCTCGATGACACCAATGACCCGACCGTCCGCATCCCGCAGCGGCGCCATGGCGTCTGAGACCCATCCCGAACCATTCTTCCCGGGAAGCACGAACGGGATCTCGCGCGGGCCGCTGGCTTCGCCCGCGAGAGCCGCCCGGAACGTGGCGATGGGGCCAGCCGCCTGCATGAACGGAAACACATCGGTGCCGACACGCCCTACGACGTCGCCCGCGGCCACGCCGCTCAGCCTCTCCATGTATGGATTCCACTCCAGGACCGCCATGTCGGGGCCGTGGACGACGATGCCCTCCTGGGCGCCGGCGACGACCTGGCGGCTGAACTCGGCCCGCTCCGCCGCCGCGTCAGAGGCCTCGCGCTGCCTGATCACTTCCAGAGCCATCCCGCCGAGCGTCTCGGCGAAGCGGCGCAGGACGGTGAGACACCGGTCCAGATGCTCGCGCGTGAGGATCGGCACGCGAGCGACGGCATCCAGATACGCCGCCTCGTCGAAGCCGAATCGGGCGGCCTGCTCGCGGAAGAACCCGAGATCCGGAGCCTCCAGAAAGAGCTGCCCCATGAAGACGTTGCCGAGATGCTCGCCGCCGACGATGATCGGCGTGGCCGCTTCGACCAGGCCGCGTGGGCAGTGATACACGACGGCGGGATCGGCCTCATCGAGATGCCGTTCGAGGTTGCGGTCGCTCTCGCGGCACTGCGCCTCGCTCTCCGGGTGGACGCGATGGAACCGCGTGCACACGTCCTGCCACGCCGTGGCCGTCAGGATGTCGCCGTTGCAGTCGATGACCGCCGACGGGAACGAGAAGGCGTCGTTCAGGCTGTCGAACAGATCCTGGAGCTTGGGAACGTCCAGCAGGTCCCCGAGCGTGTAGCTTGACGGTTCGGTCATCACCCCTCGCCGACCATGATGTCGCCTCTCTCGATCCCGCTGCCCCCCCGGGGACCGCCAGCCCAGCGGCAGTCCCGTGGGCGTCACCCGGACGTGACGCTTGCACGGAAGGACTATCGGCAGGTCCAGCCACGGACTTCACTTCGCACCGTTCGCCCCCCGGCGCCCCGAAGCGATGCCGGAGTATCATCCCTGAGGTAGACTCGCCTCCGCACCAGACTCCGCGCACAGGGCGCGGCGCTCGCGCACACCGGAAGGAGGGCGACATGACACTCAAGCTCGGTCTACCCAAGGGGAGTCTCGAACATGCGACCATCGACCTCTTCCGCCGCGCCGGCTTTCTCATCACCGTCGCCGAACGGTCCTACTTCCCGGCCATCGACGACCCGGACATCGAGTGCATGCTCGTGCGCGCCCAGGAGATGGCGCGCTACATCGAGGACGGCGCCCTCGACTGCGGCCTGACCGGCCGCGACTGGGTGGTCGAGAACGAGGCGACCGTGCACACCGTGAGCGACCTCGTGTACGCCAAGCAGAGCTTCGGCCGCGTCCGCTGGGTGCTGGCCGTCCCCGACGCATCCCCCATCCGGAACGCCGCCGACCTCGAAGGCAAGATCGTCGCCACCGAGCTCGTCGGCGTCACCAGGCGCTGGTTCGCCGAGCGTGACGTGCACGCCAAGATCGAGTTCAGCTGGGGCGCCACCGAGGCCAAGCTGCCCGAGCTTGCCGACGCGATCGTCGAAGTCACCGAGACCGGCAGCTCGCTGCGCGCCAACAAGCTGCGCGTCGTCGAGACGGTGCTCGAGAGCACGACGCAGCTCATCGCCAACGAGACCGCCTGGCAGGACGCGGGCAAGCGCCGCAAGATCGAGGACGTCGCCATGCTCCTGCAGGGCGCGATCGCCGCCCTCGACAAGGTCGGGCTGATGCTGAACGTGCAGGCCGGCGACCTCGACAGAGTGCTCGCCGTCCTCCCCGCGCTCCGCAACCCGACCATCTCGCACCTCAGCGACGAGGGCTGGCTCGCCGTGAACACGATCCTCGAGGAGAGCGTCGTGCGCACGATCATCCCGCGCCTCAAGGAGGCCGGCGCCGAGGGCATCGTCGAGTTCCCCCTCAACAAGATCGTGCTGTAGCCGCCACCCCCGGAGCCCTCAGGCGCGAGTGACCCGGCGGGCCGCCGCGAGCGCCTCGCGCTCGTTCAGCCGGCCGTAGGTCGGCGCCAGCTCGTGCGCCGTCACCGGCAGCCAGATGAACCCGTCGCGCTCGTCGCCCACCGGCGTACCCAGCCCCTGTGCGAAGCGCCACGCGGTGAACGCCGCGGCCAGCGCGTCGAGCGAGTCGTGGTCGAAGTAGTCGTCCCAGACGAGGCCCGCCGCGCGCAGCGCGGCGACGCGCACGTGCAGGCCGGCGCGACAGGTCTTGGGCGGCGGGGTACCGCCGAGCAGGGTCACGAAGGTGGCGTGCGGGTACACCTCGAGGGCGGCCGGCGCCTGCCCGAGCGCCGCCGGCAGGGCGCCGGGGGCCGGCGGCTCGTAGCCGTGCCGGCCCAGCTCCCTGAAGTAGTCCCAGCCGGTCTGCATCCACCCGTAGCGCGCGCCGGCCGCGGCGGCCGCGGCGCGCGTCGGCACCTGGTAGATGGAGATGCGCCGCCCGGCAAGATCGGCGTCGCAGGCGCGCGGGCGCGGAGCGCCTGCGGCGCGCGCCCGCCGCGGCCTCTGCGGCGCGTCGACGCCCACCGCGACCGCCCCGAGACCGTCGAGCCACTCCAGCAGACGACCCCGGTCGCCGCCGATGCGCTCGTCCGACTCCCGCCAGCTCTCGGCCTCGAGCGTACGGCCGCAGCGCAGGGCAACGGCCACGCACGGCCGGCTGGCGGCGATGTCGATCCCGACGACGACCTGCCCCGTATCCATACGGGCAGACTAGCAGACCCGGGAGCGGGGGCGAAGAGCCGGCGGCGTCTCAGGCCGGCCGGGCAACCCGGCCGGCGCCGGGTCGCCCCGGCCGAGCGGCCCGCCCGGGACGGCTCAGGGCGCCGTCAGCGTGACGTCGCGGACACCCCACGTCGACCAGTTCCCGTACGTCCCGCGCGCGACGAACCCGATCACGTTGCGGCTCTTCGCCTTGAGCGCGCTCGCCGGGATCGTCACCTCACGGAACGGGCTCCACTTCTTGGCGGCGCCCGCGGGAAGCTTGCCCATGTCCTGCCAGTTCACGACGAGGCGCACCTCGCTCGCCTGGACGTCGTAGAGCCTGAAGCGCAGGACGCGCTCACCCGCCTGGCCGGAGGTCTGGTAGAAGACCTCCTTCGGGTGCGTGCGGTCGGCGGCGCAGTAGCCGAGACGCGCCGCGTACGGCAGGTCGCGTGGCAACACCGGACGCTGCCGGGGGTTCACGCGGACGTTGCGAAGCGCGGCCCAACTGACCGCGTTGGTGGTCGCCCAGTCGTACATGCTGCCGCCCAGAGCGCCGTTCTCGCGGAGGGCGCGCACGTACGCCTTCGTCTCGGTACCCGACGACTTGGCGGCGTCGCCGGCGATCACGTGGATGGGGACCGACGGGCGACCGGACTTCTCGCGGATGATGCGGATGTTGTCGCGCGTGTCGCGGTACGCGTTGGTGTACCCGTTGCCGTGGTACGTGTAGTACCCCATCGGCACGAACACGTTGTAGATGCCGGCCAGCGTCTTGTACGGGAAGTTCGGCCAGTAGGCCGTGTGCATGGCCATGCCGGCCGGCGACGGGATGATGGCTCCCAGAGTGTACTTCGAGCCGACGGCGGCGCGGATGCGTTTGGACAGCGTGTGCAGCCGGCTGTTGCGCACCTTCACGTCCTTGACGATGCTCGCCTCGATGTCGAGAGCGAACGAGTCGAACCTCTGCCCGTCGGAGGTGCGAAAGCGGATCGCCGCCATGCTGCGCTTGTAGTCCTTGGCCGGATCCTTGAAGCCCGGCAGATACCAGGCGACGACCTTGATGCCACGAGCGTGACATTGCTGGATGAGCGCCGCGACCGCGTCGCGCCGGAAGATCGTGTCGGCGTTCTCGGGCTTGTGGTAGTTCGCCGTCTCGAGATACAGGGTGCGGACGCCCTGCGCCTGCATGTGCTTCGCCGCCGCGGCCGGGTTGTTCAACGCCTTGGCGTCGTACATGTCTACCCAGGTGCCGAGCCCGCGGTAGGCGTTGATCGAGACGCCGGCGGCCGCCTGCGGCAGGGCCGCGGCCGCGAGCGCGGCGAGGATGACGAGCGCCGCGAGCGACGCCACGAGGCCCCCGCGGACGCGATACACGCGGCGGCGGTTCAGATGAAGGGACGGAAGGACGGTCACGAGCACACCCCCACGGTGGCTGTCGGTGCGAGTGTAAGTATACGACGCTGAGCGCCGGCGGGCCTGCGGCGGCCGGCCCCGGCCGTGGTACTGTGCACCCGACACCGCGACGAAGGAGGGTCCGTGAGCATCGAGTACGTCCTGCAGCAGCTCGGCGCCACCGAGAAGATCCGCTACACCGAGCGCCATCACTGGATCTTCTTCGTTGCCGAGATGCTCCGCTGGATCCTCTTCGCGGCCGCCGTCCTCGCGCTCATCATCGTGCTCCGCGTCTGGTGGCTCCCGGACGCCGGGTGGGTGTGGTGGCTGCTGCTGATCTTCGTGGTGCCGGCCGGGCGCATCGCCTGGGGGTTCCTCTCCTGGCGCATGAACGTGTACGTGCTCACCAACCGCCGCGTGGTCGAGTCGACGGGAGTCCTGAGCAAACGCGTCTCCGACTCGTCGCTCGAGAAGCTCACCGACATCGTCCTCAAGCAGTCGATCCTCGGCCGCATGCTGGGCTACGGAGACATCGTCGTCCTCACGGCGGCGGCCGGGGCCGGCATCAACAACCTCAAGCAGATCCGCGATCCCATGGAGTTCAAGACCCAGATGCTCGACGCCAAGGAAGAGCTCGAGCGCGAGGTCGGCCGGAGCGACTGACGCCGCGACCGCCGGCCGCCCCGGCCGCTCCGCGACGCCGGCCGCTCCCCCACGCCGGCCGCCCCGCCGCGCCGGCCGCTCCGCGACGCCGGCCGCCCGAGCTCACCGTCCGCTAACACGCTCGCTCTATCGTTCGAGGGTCAGCCTCAGCGCAGCGACCTCACGGATGGTGACCATGAACAAGGCCAAGGTGCTCTTCATCTGCACCGGCAACTCCGCGCGCAGCCAGATGGCCGAGGGCCTGCTGCGCGAGAAGGCCGGCGACCGCTTCGAAGCGTTCAGCGCCGGCCTCGAGCCCGAGCCGGTCAAGCCTCAGGCGGTAGCGGCCATGGCCGAGATCGGCATCGACATCAGCGGCCAGCAGGCCAAGGACATCGCCGCCTATCTGGGGCAGGTGCACTTCGGCTACCTGATCACGGTGTGCGACCGGGCGAACGCGAACTGCCCCATCTTCCCGGGAGTGAGCCAGCGGCTGCACTGGTCGCTCGACGACCCCGCCGCCGCCGAGGGCGCGGAGGCCGAGCGGCTGGATGTGTTCAGGCGCGTGCGCGACGAGCTCACGGTGCTGATCGACGAGTTCACGGCGACTCACTGAGCGAGGGCCAGACGCGCCGTCGATACGCCGGCAGTGGCGTCTCCAGGCGCTGCGGATCGTCGTCGCTCAGGGCATCGGCTCAGGCGCAGCGCACCACGCCCCGCGCCCAGAGACAATCGCCGCAGGTCGGGTGCGGGTTGCCGAGGCAGTCCTCCTCGTTGGTCTCCGCAAGCTCGCAGGCGCAGTCGGTGCAGGGCGGGAAGTCGAAGCGACGCACGCGGTCGCGAAACGCCGTGTAGTCGGGCTTGGCCCAGACGGCGGCGAGCGTCTCGTCAGGAAGGCGGCCCGCCTCCCAGCGCAGCATCCGCTTCGCCCGCCCGCGCACGAAGCACGTGTAGGTGTGGAGCAGCGGCGGGCACGGGCTGACTCCACCGTGCCAGGCAACGGCGCACGCATCGGCCTCGACGAAGGGACAGTGACTGCGCGTCGCCTCCGGGTCGGCGCCGAAGAAGGAGACCGGCCCCGAACGCGTGAGCGCCTCACCGAGCGCCGCGCCGACCTGCCGGTCCCAGTCGAACGCCGGCAGCCGCCAGCGCGGCGCGGCGGTCGTCACCGCGCCGCTGAGCGAACTCGCGTGGTGGTCGTAGAGCGTCTCGGCGAGCAGGTCGGGCGTGTACGCCAACACGTTGCTGACGATGATGAAGGTCGCGCCGAGCTGGGCGGCGAGCCGGCCGAGACCGGGGAGCTCGCCGATGTTCGAGCGCATCGCGACGAACTCGACGCCGATGCGTATCGAAGGGCCGTAGTTCGGCCCCTTGGCATCGTGCACCCGCTGCACGTTCTCAATCACCTGCTCCAGCGACGCTCCCGAGCGCACGCGTCCGAAGGCCTCGGCGTTCGCGCCGTCGATGCTGACCACGAGCTGGTCGAGGCCGGCGCCCAGGAGCCCGGCGGCCATGGCGTCGTCCAGAAGGAGGGCGTTGGTGGTGACCTCTGTCCGCAGGCCGCGCTCCTTGGCGAGCCGCACCATGTCGAGAAAGCGCGGATGGAGGAGCGGCTCGCCGAGCCCCATGAAGGCCACGGTCCCGCCTGCGCCAAGACCGTCGACGACCGCCTCGTACGTCGGCCACGACATGAAGCCCTCGGGCTCGTCCCACGAGTGGCGGACGCACGTGGCGCAGGCCAGGTTGCAGGCGTTGGTCGGCTCGACGTAGACCTTGGCCGGACGATCGTCGTCTGTCGTCATCCGGGCCTCTCAGTCCTTCCGCTTCGCGGCCCGGAGCTCACCGAGCGTCGGGAACGTCAGGGCTTCGGCCTCGCACATCGAGGCGCAGTGCGAGCAGCCCTCCATGCAGGAGTCCTTGGCTACGACGCGTACGTGATCGTCCACCAGGCCGTACACGCCCTGCCGGCAGAACTCGAGGCAGACCCTGCAGTCGGTGCAGGCACGTTCGTCAAGGGTCGGCCCCCACCGGAACCCGTCGTCGCCTTCACCTCGTGTCATCGCCACCGTCCGACCTCCGGTCAAGAACCACACTCGCTCAGGGCGCTTGACGCCAGTGTACGCGGGCGGGCCCGAGAGCGCAGCCGCACTGAAGAGGCACTGCTCGGCTTCCGGACTCCGCGTCGGCGGCCGCGACGGCCGGCCGGCCGGCGCAACGGAGTCCGGATCCGCGCCAAAGCCATGACGCCGGTGCGCGGGTCACCGGCGCCGCGCATCGCTCGGCGTGCGGACACTCGACAGTTACGTTAGGGTAGGGTACATGAGCAGCGAACGAGTCCCCGCACCCGAGCGAACCAAGACGACGGACCGCGTGCAGATAGGCGATGTGGCCGAACAGACGGGCCTGTCGCTCCGCACCATCCGCTACTACGAGGAGGCGGGTCTCGTCGCGCCGTCGCAGCGCACGACGGGCGGCTTTCGCCTCTACACCGACGCCGACATCGAGCGCCTCGAGCTCATCACGCAGATGAAGCCGCTAGGATTCAGCCTGGACGAGATGCGAGCTGTCCTCGTGGCACTCGACACGCTCAAGCGGCCGGCCGGCGACGCGGAGCTCGATGCGGCCCGGGCCGAGGTACGACGCTTCGCCGAGGCGGCCGACACGCGTTGCGAACGCTTGCGCGCGCAACTGCATCACGCCGCATCGCTCTCCACGGCCCTGCGCCGGCGCTCCGCCGCGTCACGCGAGGCCGTCCGCGACTGATGGTCACCTGCACCGCCTCCGGCGGCGCGTCGCTGCTCGAGGAGGCGCGGCGACGCCGCACCTTCGCCGTCATCAGCCACCCGGACGCCGGCAAGTCCACACTCACCGAGGCCCTGGCTCTCCACGCCCGGGTGATCAGCGAGGCCGGAGCCGTGCACGGCAAGGCCGGCCGCAGGGGCGTCGTCAGCGACTGGATGGCCATGGAGCAGCAGCGCGGCATCTCGGTCACCTCCGCGGCCCTGCAGTTCGTCTACAGGGACGCCGTCCTGAACCTGGTCGACACCCCCGGCCACGCCGACTTCTCGGAGGACACCTACCGCGTGCTCGCCGCGGTCGACTGTGCCGTGATGCTGCTCGACGCCGCCAAAGGCCTTGAGCCGCAGACGCTCAAACTGTTCGACGTCTGCCGGCATCGCGCACTTCCCGTCCTCACGTTCATCAACAAGTGGGACCGTCCCGGCCGTGACGCCCTCGGTCTGATCGACGAGATCGAGCAGCGACTGGGGCTCGACGCGACGCCGATCACCTGGCCGGTCGGGGAGGCCGGGTTCATGCAGGGCCTCGTCGATCGCCGCGACCCAGGCCGACTGATCCGCTTCACCCGCGCCGCCGGCGGGATCGAAGCCGCCACCGAACAGCGCGTTTCCACAGGCGCCCTCGAGCAGGTCGAGGCGCCCGCCTGGTCCGAAGCCGCGGAAGAGCTCGAGCTGCTGGACCACACGCACATGGGACTCGATCGGGACGCCTTCCTCGCCGGCCTCGCGACACCCGTCTTCTTCGGAGCCGCGGCGTCCACCATCGGCGTACGGCTGCTGCTCGACGCGCTCATCGACCTCGCTCCTTCGCCGGGGCCGCGGAGCACGCAGAGTGGAGACCCCGTGCCGATGGATGGGGCGTTCTCCGGCGTCGTGTTCAAGGTCCAGGCCAACATGGACCCTTCGCACCGCGACCGCATCGCCTTCGTGCGTGTCGCCTCCGGGGTCTTCGAGCGCGGCATGGTACTGCGCCACGCCGCGACCGGCCGGCCGTTCACGACCAAGTACGCTCACGCCATGTTCGGTCGCGACCGCAGCACGGTCGCCCGCGCGTACCCCGGAGACATCGTCGGCCTGGTCAACGCCGGGGCGCTGCGGCCCGGCGACACGCTGTACGCCGAGGAGCCGGTCATGTACCCGCCCATGCCGGCCTTCTCCCCGGAACACTTCTCCGCGATCCGCACGACCGACCCGGGCCGCGCCAAGCAGTTCCGTCGCGGCATCTCCCAGCTCGGCAGCGAAGGCGTCATCCAGGTGCTGGTGTCGGACCGGCGGGGCAGTCAGGCGCCTGTGCTTGCCGCCGTCGGGCCCATGCAGTTCGACGTCGTCGCCCATCGTCTCGAGCACGAATTCGGCGTGCCGACCATCATCGAGCCTCTGCCCTACCGGGTGGCCCGCCGTACGGACCAGGCCGGCCGGGGCCCCCTTGAGCGCCGCAGTGGCCTCGAGGTGCTCACGCGCCTTGAGGATGACGAACTGCTCGTGCTCTTCCCCGACAACTGGAGCCTGCACGTCACCCGGCGCGACCTGCCCGACGTCAGGCTCGACCCCCTCATCGCCGCCGGCGAGTGACGACCCACCCACCATCCGAGAGGAGCGCCACCAGTGAGCACCCGGCTTCTGGGATTGGAGTGCAGTCCCCGCGACAACAGCAACAGCGGCGTCATGCTGCGCTCGGCGTTCGAGAGACTTGACGAGAAGTACCCGGGCGAGTGCGAGCACGAGGTGGTCAGCCTGCGCGACCTGCATATGGAGCCGTGCAAGGCGTGCAATGTGTGTGGCAAGCGCAAAGATACAGGCGCGTACATCCCCTGCGTGCGCGCCGAGGAGGACGACGTGCAGTCGGTGATCGACAAGATGATCGCCGCCGACGGACTGCTGGTGGCCACGCCGGTCTACTTCGGCCTGCCGTCCGACCTGTTCAGCAAGTTCATCATGCGCACTCGCACCCCCCGCCACCAGGACTTCAAGCTCGCCAACAAGCCGGTCGGAGTGCTGGCGCCGGCCGGCCGCCGTTCGGGCGGCGCCGAGACGGCGATCATCGCCACCTGGCTGCCGTTCGTGCGCAACGGGTGCCTTGTGGTGGGTAACGGCGACGGCACCTGCCAGTTCGGCGCCTACGGCTGGGCCGGCGCGCGCGGCCACATCGTCAGCGACGAGTGGGGCCTCGAGCAGTCCTTCCAGACGGCCGAGCGTGTGTATACACTCGCCGCAGTCTTCCAGGCCGGGGTCGAGGCCTCCGGCTTCGTCAGCCCGATGGTGTTCTCATACGGTCAGGGGACGCGAGCGTAGTGCACGCGCCGCACGCCTGACGCGGCGAGACGAGACGACCCGCCGCGAGCGTGCGGCGGGCGGGCTACACCCGCATGAGCTCCCTGAACGCGTCGAGGGCGCGCGCCGCCGCATCGCCGTCGATGGAGTGAAAGGTCCACTTGCCGCGGGCCTCCTCGCGTACGAGGCCCGCCTCACGCAGCACGCGCAGGTGATACGACACCTTGGACTGCGCAAGGCCGAAGTGCTCCTGGAAGTCGCAGCCGCAGACGCCCGCGGGATCGCCTCCGCCCGGCACGCCGCGCTGCGACGGCTCCGGCAGTCGGCAGCAGGACCTGCCCTGGGCCATCACGTCCAGCATGCCGAGCCGGATGGGGTCGCTGAGCGCCTTGGCGACCCGCGTGAGTTGCTCGACCTCCGCGGGCGCAGGGGCAGGGCAGCAGCGCTCACCGGGCAGCGCCTGCGCCTCGCAGCACCGGCCCATCGTCTCGCCCGCGTTCCGCGACGACGTCATCCTTCACCTCCTCGCTCCGTGGCCACTTCCGCGACACGGAGTTGACATCAACGATCTTGATTGTATCATCAAATCGACTTCTTTTGTTGTGACGATGAACGGAGAGCACCGTGAGCCAGATCCCCGACGACGCCGACCTCAAGACCCGCATCCGCGACCACTACGCCGAGCGCGCCGTGGCGGCGAGCCAGTCCAAGCCGTGCGGCTGCGGCTGCAGCTGCGGGCCGGCCGCGGTCGAGCCTCTCGACGACGTCGCCCGCGGGCTCTACGCCGTCGACGAGACCAGCGACCTCCCCGCCGAGGCCGTCCTCGCCAGCCTCGGCTGCGGCAACCCGACGGCGCTGGCCGACCTGCAGCCCGGCGACGTGGTGCTCGACCTGGGGAGCGGCGGCGGCATCGACGTACTGCTCAGCGCCCGCCGCGTCGGCCCCACCGGCAAGGCCTACGGCCTCGACATGACCGACGAGATGCTGGCCCTGGCCCGCGAGAACCAGCGCAAGGCCGGCGTGACCAACGTGGAGTTCCTCAAGGGCGAGCTCGAGGCGATCCCCCTGCCGGACGCCAGCGTCGACGTCATCATCAGCAACTGCGTCGTCAACCTCTCGACCGACAAGGACGCGGCGCTGGCCGAGGCGCTCCGGGTGCTCAAGCCCGGCGGGCGGCTGGCGATCAGCGACATCGTGTTCCAGGGAGACATGAGCCTGATCCCCCGGGAGCTGCTGGAGGACGCCGACGCGTGGTCGGCGTGCATCTCCGGCGCGCTCGAGGAGCGCGACTTCCTCGCCCGGCTGAGTCGCGCCGGCTTCGCCGATGCATCGATCGAGGTGACCAACGTCTACGACGGCTCCGCCGAGAACAACATGTGCGGCGCGCCGCCGCTGCCGGCCGGCGTGCAGCTCGCAAGCGGCTTCGTGCGCGCCGTCAAGCCGGCGCCGGCCTCCTGCTGCTCGCCGGGGTGCTGCTGCTGACCCCGGGCGGCCGCAGCCGCCGCAACTGAGCCCCCGCGGCCCGTTCTCTGCGTCACCGGCCTGAGATAGACTTCTGGCCGTGAGAAGTCGTGCTGACACCAGGCCCGCCGTTCGCGACCATGAGCTTGTGGGCCACCGAGGCCTGCCGTGAGCCTACGCATCGAGATCGACCACCAGCGGATCGCGGAGTTCTGTCGCCGCAATCGAATCGCCCGGCTCTCGTTCTTCGGCTCCGTCCTGCGTGACGACTTCGGCCCCGAGAGCGACGTAGACGTACTCGTCCAGTTCGAGCCCGGCTGCATTCCGAGCCTGTTCGGGCTGGCCCGCATGCAGCGCGAACTCACAGAGATCCTCGGTCGCCAGGTCGACTTCAAGACGCCGGGGTTCCTGAGCCGGTACATCAGAGATCGCATACTGGCGGAGGCACAGGAAGAGTATGTCGCATAGCGACGACATCACCCGACTCCGGCACATCCTCGACGGGTCCAAGAGGGCGATACGCATCTTGAACGGTCGTTCATTGGCGGAGCTGGCCGCCGACGAGAGTGACGATCTCGCTCTGGAGCGGTGCCTGGAGATCGTCGGCGAGGCCGCGAACCGCGTGGGTCCATCGACAATGGCGCAACTCGACGACCTGCCTTGGCGCGACATGATCGACATGCGAAACGTCATCATCCACGCCTATCCAGACGTAGAGCTCGAGACGGTGTGGCGAACGGTGGTCGAGGATCTCCCGCCCCTCGTGGCGGTCCTGGAGCGCTTCTTTGGCGCCCGGGATCCCGCAAAGTAGTGCCACAGCTCCGGCCTTGTGGCGGCGACTACGAAGTCCGGTCGCCGTCCTCCACGGGTGACATCGCGAGGGTCATCGAATCGGCCAGGCTGAGGCCGGCGGCGACCTGCATGGCCTTGAGCATGCCCAGCGGCACCGGGCACCAGGGATAGGGTCCCTTGAGGCTCTCCCTGCAGAGGGCGTGCAGGGGACTCTCCTTGCGTGTGTCCATCTCCGCGTACACATCCAACGGACCGTGCTCGGCGAGCGCGGCGACGAGCGCCGCCACGTGGTCGCACCTGGATCCGCTGGTGAAGCGGGCCTTCCGCCCTCCCCCGACGGCTGCGGCCACCGTCGCGGTGAACCCGCAGACACCGGGGTCGATCACCGTCCGCGCCCGCACTGCGCCTCCTTTGTCCCCGTGAGGTTCCGCAGGACTCCTGTCGTGTCGGCTCGTCCCGTCACGCCACCAGTCTCCAGGCCATCGTCGCGGCGATGAAGAAGAGGAGCACGCCGATCGAGGTCTTCACCTGCGCCGCCTGGAGCTTTCGGTGCATGAGCCAGGAGCCGATCAGGGCGCCGATGATCGAGGCCCCGGCGGTCCAGACGAGCAGCGTGAGGTCGATGCCGGCCACGGAGGCCTGGCCGAGGAAGCCCGTGAACGACGCGAACACGACGACGAAGGCGGTGGTGCCGGCGGCGCGCTTGGCGTCCAGCCCGAGCCACACGAGCGCAGGGACCACGAAGTTGCCTCCCCCGACGCCGAGCATCCCACCGAGGAAGCCGGCCGCGCCGCCAACGCCGGCGCCGACTCCCAGGAGTTCGCGGCGGCCGGCCAGTTCGTGCGGCTTCGGCCTGTACCAGAGCATCATGGCGCCGGCGAAGACCAGAAAGGCGACGAACATCCACTTCAGCGTCGTCACCGGAACGAAGGAGCTCGTGTAGGCCCCGAGCGGCGAAAGAATCGTCGCAACGATCACGATCGGTACGGCGATGCGGAAGTCGACCAGCTTGGCCGGGATGTAGCGCACGCAGGCGAAGGCCATGGCGATGGCGTTGAGCAGCAGCGCCGTGGCCTGCGCCGAGTGCATCTCCACCCCCAGTACAAGGTAGACGGGAACGAGAATGAACGCCGCGCCCAACCCGGCGACCGTGAGGACGATCGTGAAGACCAGCGTGACCAGCGCCGCGATGATGTAGAGAGTCATGTGCCCGCCTCTCGCTTCAGCCGAGAGTCGTCAGACCGCCGGAGAAGCCGCGCCGTCGACCGCCGCCAGCACGCTCTCCACGAGATCGGGCAGGCGGGTCTCGTCGGTGAGATCGCCGTTCTTCTCGTAGCAGATCGCATCGGTGACCAGGAGGCTCGTCTCGGGCTCGACGTCGACGCTCTGCAGCGCCTTGGTCGCGCAAGCCACGTTGCAGCCGTTGACGGCGATGTGGTGGTCGTAGTTCTCGTGCGCCTTCTTGACGATGCCGGGGATCTGCAGAGGCAGGCCCAGAGCGCAGACGAAGCCGATCTTGCCGGGTCGCCGGCCGATCGCCTCGACGACCGCCTTGGTCGACATCTGGCCGACGTTGCAAGCGCCGGAGCAGGGCATGACACCGATCATGACAACCCCTCCCTCACGTCCGCTGCGGCGCCGGCTCGTAGCCTGCGCATGGGATGCACATCGGCGCACCGTCCTTCATGCGCACGTAGCGGTCGAACACGTACTCGCCGCAGCTTGAGCACATGGTCTTGTTGAACGAACCCTTGACCGGCGTGTAGGTGAAGTCCGGCAGATCCTCGACGATGAACATGTCGGCGTCGGACTGCTTGTACGTCCAGTCGATGACCTCGTCGGTGACGTCTGCCGGTATCTGCGAGGGCTCGACGCCGCGCTTGCGATAGGCGAAGAACTCGAAGGCCCCGAAGCCGTCCACAAACGACGGCTTGAGCGCGTACCGCACGGCGCCTTTGTCGGGGTGGTAGAAGACGGCGGCCAGCTTGCCGTAGTACGTCTTCTTCATGACGGTCTTGCCGTAGGTGGCGCCGGTCGCGGCCTGGAGCCCGTCCGCCATGCACGTCTGCGGGTGCCCCTCGCCGATCTCCGGGAAGACGAAGAAGCCGTGGTCCTGCTCTCGCTCCACTCCCAGGCGCTGCATGGCGAGCAGGCCCATGCGATAGCCGAGCGGCATGAACGGGCAGCGGTGGCCGTGGAACTCGAAGGCCCACTCGGGGGGTGTGAGTGATGTGGTCATGATTCCTCCTTGTCAGGTGCCGTACGCGGGTGGGACGCCCAGCCCGATCCTCCCGGCGGCTCAGCCAAGGACGGCGTTGAACAGGAAGCCGACGAGCATGATGCCGGCGCCGACCACGCCGAGGAAGGTGAAGATGAGCGGCCACTTGAGGACCTTCTTGAGGATGATCGTCTCCGGCAGTGAGAGCGCGATGACGGCCATCATGAAGGCGAGCACGGTGCCGAGCGCGGCTCCCTTGCCGAGCAGCGCCTCCACGATGGGGATGATGCCGGCGGCGTTGGAGTACATGGGGATGCCGAAGAGCACGGCGAGCGGCACGCTCCACCAGGCGTCGGCGCCCATGATGCCGGCGATGAAGTCCTCCGGCACGTACCCGTGGATGACGGCGCCGACGGCGATGCCGGCGATCACGTAGAGCCACACCTTGCCGACGATGTCCTTGACCGCCTGCCAGGCGTAGGCCACGCGCCCGTCCCAGTCCAGCTCCTGCACGTCCTCCCCGTCGCCCATGCGGATCTCGCGCACCCAGTCCTCGACGTAGCGGTCCATGCCCAGACGGCCGATGATCCACCCCGCGACGATGGCGATGGTGAGGCCGGTGACGAGGTACAGGCCGGCCACCCTCCAGCCGAAGAGGCCGTAGAGCAGCACCAGCGCGATCTCGTTGACCATGGGCGCGGCGATGAGGAAGGAGAACGTGACGCCCAGCGGGATGCCGGCCTCGACGAAGCCGATGAACAGCGGAACGGCCGAGCAACTGCAGAACGGGGTGACGGTGCCCAGTCCGGCCGCCATGACGTTGCCCGTGGTCTCGCGCCGCCCGCGCAGCAGCGCGCGCGTGCGCTGCGGGCTGAAGAACGAGCGCACCATGCCGACGCCGAACACGACGATCGTGAGCAGCAGCAGCACCTTGACGGTGTCGTAGACGAAGAACTCGAGCGCGGAGGCGAAGCGCCCCGTGGTGAGCCCGAGCACGTCGACGAAGAGCCAGGTGACGATGGGCAGCCAGTAGTGGTACACGACTGCCCAGAGCGCGACCCCGAGGGTGACGCGCGCCCACCAAGGCAGGCGGCCGAAGGCGCGTGCGGCGGCCCGGAACGGCGCGCGCGGGCCGCCGCTCGACTTCTCGGGCGGAGCGCCCGCGGACGCCGTCGCCGGCGTGCCGCACTCGCAGGCCGGGACGACGCGCTGCGGATCGGCCGGCGGGTCGGTCACGACGGCGGCCGTCTCCTCCGCCGCGGCCGGCCCGGCGATGTCCTCATGCACCGTGCCGGACGCCACGTCAGACCTCCCCAGGCCCGGCGAACCCCGTGATGAGCGTGGTCTCGGCGAGCTGGCGCTGGAGCCGCTCCCAGTCGTAGGGCACGCGCGCGAACTCGACGAACTCCGGCGTGCCGAGCCGCGCCGGATCGACGATCGCGTAGCAGACGCGCCAGTCGCCGTCCTTGGGACGGCCTCCACTCCCCACGTTCACGAACGTCGTATCGCCGACGGGGCGAGCGTACGGCACGTGCGTGTGTCCGAAGAGGATGGCGGGATGCGGGTACTCCTCGGCCATGCGGGCCATGGCCTTCTCCGGCCGGTCCTCGAACAGGTACTCGTTGATGCGCCGCGGGCTGCCGTGCACGGCGAGGATGTCGCCGCCGGGGGTCGCGAGCGTGAAGTGGTCTTCGAGCGTGCGCAGGTACTCCTTGACCTCAGCGGACGCGGCCTCCTGCGTCCAGGCGAGCGAGGCCGCGCCCTCGGCGCGTTGCTCGTCGGTCTTGTAGACGCAGCCGCAGTCGCCGGTCTCGAAGCCGATGCCCTGGTCGTAGTTGCCCATGAGGCTGGGGATGCCGCGGTCGCGCACGAGCAGGGCGACCTCGTTCGGCCGGGGCCCGTAGCCGACCAGGTCGCCGAGAGAGAGCGTCAGACCCAGTTGACGGGCCTCAACGTCCGCCAGGATAGCCTCGAGGCCCGGCAGATTGCCGTGCACGTCGGAGAAGACGGCGAACGGCTCGGCTGTGCGGATGGTCTTCACGCGGTGGTGCCTCCCTCGGACTCTGGGCACGAGCGATATCATGCTGTACACTTTATATCAACGTATCTTGACCATAAACGATTGTCAATGTACGGTGCTCGGCGTCAGCCCACGCCGTCACCAAGGAGACGACCTCCATGCCCCAGAGTACGATCAAGCGGCTCTCGTTCCTCGACCGGTACCTCACCGGCTGGATCTTCCTCGCCATGGCCGTCGGCGTGTTCCTCGGTTGGGCCTTCACCGGTGTCCCCGACTTCATCAACCAGTTCAACGTCGGCACGACGAACATCCCCATCGCCATCGGGCTCATCGTGATGATGTATCCGCCGCTCGCCAGGGTGAAGTACGAGGAGCTGGGCGACGTCTTCCGCGACTACAAGATCCTGGGCCTGTCGCTGGTGCAGAACTGGCTCATCGGCCCCTTCCTCATGTTCTTCCTGGCCATCGCCTTCCTGAGCGACTACCCCGAGTACATGGTGGGGCTCATCATGATCGGCCTCGCGCGCTGCATCGCCATGGTCATCGTCTGGAACCAGCTCGCCAAGGGCGACACCGAGTACGCCGCCGGCCTGGTCGCCTTCAACAGCGTCTTCCAGGTGCTCTTCTACAGCCTCTTCGCCTGGATCTTCGTGACCAAGCTGCCGCCGCTCTTCGGCCTCGAGGGCGTCGCCGTCGACGTGACCATCGGGCAGATCGCCCAGAGCGTCGCCATCTACCTCGGCATCCCGTTCGTCGCCGGCATGCTCACGCGCTACGTCGGCATCAAGTACAAGGGCCGCGAGTGGTACGAGCAGAAGTTCATCCCGCGCATCAGCCCGCTCACGCTCATCGCGCTGCTGTTCACCATCCTCGTGATGTTCAGCCTCAAGGGCGACCTCATCGTCGAGTTGCCGCTCGACGTCGTGCGCATCGCCGTGCCGCTGCTCATCTACTTCGTCGTCATGTTCTTCGTGAGCTTCTTCATGGGGCGCAAGATCGGCGCCGACTACTCCAAGACCGCGACCCTGTCGTTCACCGCCGCCAGCAACAACTTCGAGCTCGCGATCGCCGTGAGCGTCGCCGTGTTCGGGATCGGCTCGGGCGTGGCGTTCGCCGCCGTCATCGGGCCGCTCGTGGAGGTGCCCGTCCTGATCGGCCTCGTCAACGTGTCCCTCTGGCTGGGGCGCAAGTACTGGGGCATGACCGACGAACCCGTACCAGCGGCCGTAGCCGCCGGCGCCGACGAGGTCGCCTGCGACCCACCGAGGAGCTGACATGGACATCGCCAAGGACCCGGCGGGCCCCGGGAGCATCACGGATTTCGTCCCGTTCTTCAAGGCCATCGGCAACCCGACGCGCGCCCAGATCATCGAGTTCCTGCTGCGCGGCGAGCGCTGCGTCTGCGAGATGACCGGCCCGCTCGACCTGAGCCAGCCGCTGGTCTCGCACCACCTCGCCCTGCTCCGCGACGCCGGGCTGGTGCGCATGCGCAGCGAGGGCGCGCGCACGTACTACTCGCTCGAGTGGGAGAGGTTCGACGACGACCTCAAGGCCTTCGCCGGCCACGTGGAGCGCCTGCACGCCGCCCCACCTATCCCCAGCAACGCCGACGAGGTGTGCGCTACGGCCGCGACGAAGCCGGCGCGCCGCAACGCTTCGTGACCCGCACCGACTCGTGACCGCAACCACTGATGACCAAACGAAGGAGACACCCGTGAAGCTCGAGATCCTCGGTTCCGGCTGCGCCAACTGCCAGAAGCTGATGGCCCTCACCGAAGAGGTCGTGCGCGAGCTCGGCGTCGCCGACGCCGAGCTCGTCAAGGTGGAGGACTTCCCCACCATCATGGCCTACGGCGTGATGGCGACGCCCGCCCTCGCGATCGACGGCAAGCTCGTCATGAGCGGCAAGGTGCCGTCGAAGGCCGAGGTCACCGGTCTCGTCACCACTGCTCTGGCCGCACAGGGATGACGAGAGTCCGCGACTTCGGCAGGCGCGCCGCGCTCCTGCCGGCCGGCGCGCTGCTCGCCGCTCTGGTCGTCGGCGCCCTCGCGCTCGCCGGGTGTGGCGGATCCGCCGGCGAAGCGGGCCCCTCCGCCACGCCCGCCCAGGCGCACAGCCCGGGCGCCTCCGCCAGCGTCACGTTCGTCGAGCTGGGCTCGGACAAGTGCATCCCATGCAAGGAGATGCGGCCCGTCATGGACGCCGTCCAGGCCACCTTCGGCGACCAGCTCGAGATCGTCTTCTACGACGTCTGGGAGGATGCCGCACCGGCCGAGGAGTACGGCATCCAGATGATCCCGACCCAGGTGTTTCTCGACGAGAACGGCGAGGAGTTCCATCGCCACGTGGGCTTCTACCCGCAGGCTGACATCGAGGCGCTCCTCATCGAGCAGGGCCTCACGAAACTCACTCCGTAACCGGCGCCCGCAGTGCTCGAACAGATTCTGAGCTCCCTCAGCACCTGGCTCGGCCAGTCGCTCGGCTGGGCGCTCCTGGCCGCCTTCGCCTGGGGCGTCGTCAGCATCGTCTTCAGCCCGTGTCACCTCGCCAGCGTGCCGCTGGTCGTCGGCTTCATCTCGACGCAGGAGGGCGCCACCACACGGCGCGCCTTCCGGCTCTCGCTGGTCTTCTCCCTGGGCGTCCTCGTCTCCATCGCGCTCATCGGTGTGGTGACCGCCTCACTCGGCCGCCTTCTCGGCGACCTCGGCTCCATCGGCAACGTGGCGGTGGCCATCGTCTTCTTCGTCTTCGGCCTGTACCTGATGGACCTGCTCCCGCTGAACTGGGCTTCCCGCCTGCCGGCCACCACGCGGCTTCGCGGGATGCCCGCGGCCCTGGGCCTCGGCCTGGTGTTCGGCGTCGGCCTCGGCCCCTGCTCCTTCGCGTTTCTCGCACCGCTGCTCATGGTCGTGTTGGGCCAGGCAGAGACCGACTACACCCTCGCGGTCGGCCTTCTCGCCGCATTCGCCCTCGGGCACTGCGGCGTGATCGCGCTTGCCGGCACGGCGGCACATGGCGTCCAGAAGCTCGTGTCGTGGGGCAGCGGGTCCCGGGTGGCGCGCTGGATCCGCCGTGCCTGCGGGGCGCTGGTCTTCCTGGCTGGACTGTATCTCCTCTTCGGATAGGCGTCCGGGCCGACGGCAGGGATCCCCTGCCCTGACCGCTGCGTCGCCAACGTCGACAACGCTGAGGTTCCCTATTCCCGTACCCGATACGGGCCTCAGACGTACGACCTAGACAAAACACCCAGTCAAAGGCCGCGCAGTCAAGGGCAGGGTAGGTCTGACGGCGGGCGGTCGTCAGCCGAGCGACGAGAGGACGGGATGAGCGGCACGAGGGTCCGGCAACGCGGCTTCACACTGATCGAGATCCTTGTCGTGATCATCATCATCGGGATCCTGGCGGCCATCGCCTTCCCCGTCTACTCCGCGCAGCGCGACAAGGCCAAGGAGGCCGTGCTCACGAAGAACGCCCGCGACGTGGACATCGCCGCGCTCACCTACGTGCTCGCCGGGCTGAACACCACGTACCGCAGGAGCGATGACGGCGGCGCGGCCGCGGCAGCCAACGCCGCCACCTACGTCAGCAACGCCCTTGAGGTCGGCGTCGAGCAGGGAGTGCCCGGCGACAACGCCGACCACTACATCAACCCGTACTCCGGTCACAAGTCCATCGTCAACTGGAGCAGCGTCATCACGACGCAAGCCCTGTACTCCACAC
>CAYTRM010000003.1:0-2220 GCA_964440225.1 uncultured Thermoleophilia bacterium
CGGACGGGCCGATGACGGCCGTCACCCGGTTCTGCTTGATCTCGATGTCGTTGGAGAAGAGGGCCTGCTCCTTGCCGTAGAAGAAGTCGAGTCCGCGCACCGAGATCTGGCTGGGCAGCGAATCGAAGTCCTCGTCGCCACCGCGCCTGTCCTCCGCGACCTCGAGCCGCGGGGGCACCACAGTGGCCTCACTGGTCATCTGTGTCGGTTCTTCCACTTTGGTCCCTACCATTTCTTGCCTCGCTGAAAGACGAGCCGAACCAGCACGTTCATGCCCAGCACGGCGATGATGATGACGAGCGCCCCGCCCCAGGCGAGCTCCTGCAGGTACGGATAGGGCGAGCCGGCGAAGTCGTAGATCGTCTTGGTGAGGTTGGCGGTCGGCCCGCCGAAGAAGCCGCCGGGCCCGAAGAGCCCGGTCAGCCAGTACGGGCTGCTGAGCGCAGTGAACAGGAGCGGCGCCGTCTCGCCGGCGACACGGACGATCGCCAGGGTGGCGCCGGTGATCAGACCGCCCCGCGCCGCCTTGCAGATCACGCCCAGCGTGACCTTCCAGCGCGGCACGCCCATGGCCAGCGCCGATTCGCGCAGCTCGTTGGGCACCAGGTTGAGGATGTCCTCCGTGGTGCGCGCCATCACCGGCAGCATGATGAAGGCGAGCGCCACGGCGCCGGCGATGCCGGAGTAGTGGCCCACCGGCCTGACCATGATCGCGAAGGCGAACACGCCGACGATGATCGACGGCACGCCCATCACCACGTTGGCGATCATGCGCACCGACGTGGCGAGGCGGCCGTTGCGCCCGAACTCGGCAAGATAGACTCCCGCGAGGAAGCCGATTGGGATGCCGATCGCGGCGGCGAAGCCGGTGATCACCAGCGTGCCCACGATGGCGTTCGCCATCCCCGCGCCGGCCGAGGCGGTGAAGTCCTGGGGCGTCGACTTGGTGAAGAAGTCCCAGTTGAGCGCGGCGGCGCCGCGGACGACGACCTCCCACACGATGAACGCCATGACCGCGATGCCGAACCACGCGCCGATCCACGAAAGCACCTTGATGAGCAGGTCGACGGCCTTGCGACGCGTGACCGACCGGCGGCGCATCGGGAGCGCCGACTCTGTCTGCGCGACGGCGCTCATGCCCTGCCTCCCGTGCTGCGCTGCACCCGCCGCAGCCAGAACTGGGCGGCGATCTGGAACAGCACGGTGATGAGGAACAGGATCAGACCCAGCTCGATGAGCGCGCTCAACTGTATCTCGTCGGTGGCCTCGCTGAAGGTGTTCGCGATGAGCGAGGCGATGGAAGTGCCGGGGTCGAACAGCGAAGTGGGCAGCTTGTCGTAGACGCTGCCGATCAGGAAGGCGACGGCCATCGTCTCTCCGAGGGCCCTACCCAGCCCGATGAAGACCGCGCCGACGATCCCGCTGTTCGCGTAGCGCAAGCTGATCTTGTGCATGACCTCCCACGTCGTGGAGCCCATGCCGTAGCCCGCCTCCTTGGTGACCTGAGGGACCATGGCCATGACGTCACGCGACACGGCGGTGATGAAGGGCAGGATCATGAACGCGAGGACGATGCCCGCGGTGAAGATCGAAACGCCGCCCTGCTGGAAGGTCTCTCCCGGCTTGATGCCCGGCAGCTCCCCGAGCGGCGTGCTGAGCACCCACGGCACGAAGGTGTCCTGCATGAACGGCACGATGACGAAGATGCCGACCATGCCGAAGATGATGCTCGGGATGGCGGCCAGCATCTCGATGGCCGTGCCCACGACGCGGGCCACGGCCGGATGCACCAGTTCGACGAGGAGCAGAGCGATCACGAGCGCCAGCGGCACCGCGATGACCATGGCCACCAGAGTCGAGAGAAAGGTCCCGGTGAGAGCCGCGAGGGCCCCATACTCACCGGTCGTCGGCGACCACGCGACCGTGGTGATGACGTGCGTACCGAGCCCGGTGATCGCCGGCCAGGAGTTGTAGACGAGGACCGCGGCCAAGCCGAACATGCCCAGGGCCACGGTGAGTCCGCAGGCCGTCGCGAGGACGCGGAAGATGGGATCCCCGAACCGGCCGCGGCGCCCGCGTGGCGTCGCCTCGGCGACGCCACGCGGGCCTTCCGCGCCCGGACGGATGTCAAGATCGACGGTGCCCATGGTCCCTACCTAACCTGAGTCGCGTCAGAAGCGGGTTCTGATCACTGCCAGACGGGAGTGCCGCTGACGGTGA
>CAYTRM010000003.1:2320-27816 GCA_964440225.1 uncultured Thermoleophilia bacterium
CCAGTCGGCCTCGGCGGCCGCGGACTGGAAGGAGGCGAGGGTCGGCTTCACGTACTCGCCGTCCTTGTTCATCATCTGCGTCGTCGCCATGCCGGTCTCGGCGGCATAGGCGTACTCGACGTAGCCGATCGCGCCGGAGAGCTGCTGGACGCTCGCGGCGACGCCTTCGTTGCCCTTGCCGCCCACGCCGGTCGGCCAGGCGACTTCCTTGTCGGCGCCGGCCGTCCACACATCGCCGGCGGCGGCGGTCAGGTAGTTGGTGAAGATCCAGGTGGTGCCGGAGCTGTCAGAACGGTGGACGACGCTGATCTTAGCGTCGGAGAGCTTGACGCCGGGGTTCAGATCGGCGATCGCCTTGTCGTTCCAGACCGTGATGTCGCCGTTGAAGATGTGGGCCAGCGTCTCGGCGTCCAGGCGCATCTCGTCCGCCGCGACTCCCTCGAGATTGATGACGGGGACCACACCACCCACGCACATCGGGTACTGGGCGAGCCCGGATTCGTCGAGCTCCGCCTGCTCGAGCGGCGCATCGGAGGCGCCGAAGTCGACGGTGTTGGCCTTGATGGCGGAGATGCCGCCGCCCGAGCCGATGGACTGGTAATTGAGCTTGACGCCCGCGGTCGCGTTGTGCTCCTCGCCCCACTTCGAGTAGAGGGGATACGGGAAGCTGGCGCCGGCGCCGACGATCGTGCCGCTCGCAGCTGTGTCCCCGTCTTCCGACGTGCTGCTGCCGCCGCAGGCGGCGACCGCGAGTGCCATCGCGACCAGCGCAAGTGCGGTGGCGGCGACCAGGAGGAGGCGCCACGGGCTTGCGGACTTCTTCATTCGGTGACCTCGCTTTCGCATCTTTGCATCGCTCTGTTCCCTGGCGAAGGACAGCGTGAGAACGCCGCCGGAGTGGAGGCTACCCCCCCTCTGTTAGCGCACGGTTAGGAGGCCGTCAGCCGGTGACGAGGCCGGAACGAGCGGCGGGCGGGGCCTCGAAGGAGACCCCGCCCGCCTGCCGGACACCGCCGTCTGCGTGGCCCGGCGCACCCGGTGCGACGACTGGAGCGGCCCTCGGCACAGGGAAGCCCCCGACGCATTCGTGCACCTGCCAGGGAAGACCAGGCGAGGCCGGTCCACCGGCGGGCTCGGCGACTTCAGCCCTGCGTCACCAGGCGACCTTGCCGGCGGCCTTGATCTGCTTGTGCCAGACGCTCTGCACCGACTTCACGACCTTTGCCGGGATGCTCACGTAGTTGAGCTTCGTCGCGGTCGACTTGGCCGTCGTGTTCTTGTAGTCCCAGTCGAAGAACTTCAGCATGGCACGCGTGGTCGCGTAGTCCTTGTTGTTCTTCTTCACGAGGATGAACGACGCGCCGGTGATCGGCCACGTCTTCCCGCCCGTGTTGACCATGACCGTGGCGAACCCGTTGGAGGCCGAGAACTTCGCCGTCGCGGCGGCGGCCTTGAAGGTGCTCAACGACGGGAGGATCCACCTGCCGGACTTGTTCTTGAGCTGCGTCCAGGGGATCCGGCTCTGCTTGGCGTAGGCGTACTCCACGTAGCCGATGCGGCCCTTGGCCTGCTTGACGAGAGCAGCGACTCCCTCATTGCCCTTGCCGCCGATGCCGGCCGGCCACTTCACGGTCTTGTCCGCACCGACCTTGCTTTTCCACGTGCTGGAGACGGCGGACAGATAGTGGGTGAAGATCCAGCTGGTGCCCGAGCCGTCCGAGCGGTGGACCACGGCGATCTTGGTCGACGGGAGCTTCACGTTCGGGTTGAGCTTCCTGATGCGAGAGTCGTTCCAGGTCTTGATCTCACCGAGGTAGATCTGCGCGAGCACGGGACCGGTGAGCTTGAGCTTGCCGGCGCCGACGCCCGAGAGATTGACGATCGGCACGACGCCGCCGATGCACATGGGGAACTGCACCAAGCCGCTCGCGCTGAGCTCGCTGCTCTTGAGCGGCGCGTCGGTACCGCCGAAGAGGACGGTGCCCGCCTTGATGGCGGCGATGCCGCCTCCGGAGCCGATCCCCTGGTAGTTGATCTTCACCCCGGTCTTCGCCTTGTACTTGCCCGCCCAGCTCGTGTAGAGCGGATACGGGAACGTGGCGCCGGCCCCGTTGACGGTGATCGCCGCCATCGCCGGACCGGCGAGCGCCGCACCAGCGATGGTGACCGCGGCGATCGTCGCGATCAGGGTACGCAGCCGCCTTCTGCCTGTTCTCATGGGCACCTCTCCTTCAGACTCTGTGTCTCGGTTCGGTCCGGGACCCCCGGTTGGAGCGCCGTCCGAGGAGAGGCTACGAGCCGGTCGTGAGAAGTGGGTGAGCCTTGGGTGAAGTGTGAGGCCGCGTTCTGCGGAGACTCCGTGAGGCCCCAGACCACAGCGGGTGAACGCTTGACGCGCGGCTCGCGAAGAGGACGTGCGATGACGATGGGGACGCCATGGCCAAGGGGGTCCGAGTGAGGCGCTGCAGCGGGCCGCGCACCGCCGCAGTCAATTCAGCGCCGCGGCAGATGGACGCGGAAGGTACTGCCGCGGCCGACGACGCTGTCGACCGACACGCGCCCACCGTGTACCTGGGCGATGTGCTTGACGATGGCGAGCCCCAGGCCCGTGCCGCCAAGATCACGGCTGCGGGCCTTGTCCACACGATAGAAGCGCTCGAAGAGCCGGGGCAGGTGCTCCCTGCGCACTCCCTGCCCTTCGTCGATCACGCTGACCACGATCTCGTCCGGAGCTTCCTCGAGCCTGACCTCGACCGTGCTCCCCTCCGGGCTGTACTTGACCGCGTTGTCGATGAGATTGACCAGGGCCTGCTCCAGCAGCGGTGGGCTCACCGGCGCAAGGAGGCACTCGGGGCACGTCTGGCTCAAGGCGATGTTGCGGGCCTCGGCCTTCGGTCCACAGACCTCCAGCGCCACGCCGACGACGTCGCAGAGGTCGGCCTCTTCCAGCTGGAGCAGAGGGCTGTCCTGCGACTGCTCCAGCGTGGACAGCGCGAGCAGATCCTCGATGATCGAGTTCAGGCGGTCGGCCTGCCCGGCGATGATGCGCACGAAGCGCCGGGCCGCCTCGGGATCGTCGAGGGCGCCGTCTTCGAGCGTCTCGGCGAAGCCCTTGATCGAGGTGACCGGCGTCTTCAGCTCGTGCGACACGTTGGCGACAAAGTCGCGGCGCACCGCCTCCAGACGCTTCAGGCGGGTCACGTCGTTCAACACCACGACGGCGCCGACGGCGGGGTCGGAGCCGCTCTCGCCGTGCAGCAGCGTGCCGTTGGCCTGCAGGTCACGGTCCTCCGCCCCTACTCTCATCACGATGTCCGCCTCCACCGGGCGCTTCCCGTCAAGCGCAAGGCCGACGACGCGCTGAAGGTCCGGGTTACGGACGACCTCCTGGATGGACTTGCCTTCCGCCGCCGCGGGGACCGTGTCGAGCAGCCGGGCGGCGGCGGCGTTCACGGCGATCACCCGCTCGTCGGTGTCGACGGCGAGCACGCCCTCGACCATGCTCGAGAGCACCGCCTCGCGCTCGTTGCGTTCGTGGGTCAGCGTGCGCAGCTTGTCGTCAAGCTCGGCGGCCATCCGGTTCAAGCTGTCGGCGACGCCGGCGAACTCCTCGATGCGGGGGACGAAGAGCTTGTGTGAGAAGTCTCCGGCGGCGAGCCGCTCCGCGCCGGCGCTGATCTCTCGCATCTGGTTGCTGATGCGCCGCGAGACGTAGAGGCCGATCAGGCCGGCGATCACGGCCACCGCGAGGGCGCTCGTCGCGATGCTCACGTACAGGGTGTCGAGCGCGTCGTTGACAATAGTGAGGGGCACGGCCGTGCGCGCGACCAGGACGACACGGCCGTCCTCCATGACGGGGATGGCGACGTACATCATGTCCTCGCCCAGCGTGTCGCTGCGGCGGATCGACTGCCCGCTGCGGCCCTTGAGCGCGGCGAGGAACTCCGGCCGGTCGCCGTGGTTCTCCATCCGGCCGGGCGGCGAATCCGAGTCGGCGAGCACGACGCCGGTGGCCGCGCCCGGCTGCCCTGCGGAGATGAGGGTGATACGCGTGTCCGAGGCGGCGCCCAGCCGGCGCACCAGCATCTGCAGCTCCGCCGCCGAGTCTGAACCCGCCTGCGCGGCCACCTGCTCCCGGACCAGCGAAGCCCGAGCCTCGAGCTCGGTCGCGGTGTGGTCGACGTAGAACCCCCGGGCAGAGCGGACCGCATAGAAGCCGACACCCGCCGTGCACAGCACCACCACGATCAGGTAGGTGGCGTAGATGCGCCAGAAGAGACGCTGCCTACGCACGGGTCACTCGTCCTGCAGGCGGTACCCCACGCCGCGCACCGTCTCGATGTAGGCGCCGCAGCATCCCAGCTTGCGGCGCAGCGAGACGATGTGCACGTCCACCGAACGGTCGGTCACGAAACGGTCGCTGACGAATGAGTCATCCCCCTGGGCGGCGTCGACGATCTGCTGTCTAGTGAACACCCAGCCGGGGCGCTTGGCCAGATACAGGAGGATGCGGAATTCCGTTGCGGTCAGCTCTACGGGCTTGTCGCAGACGCTCACCTGGTGGCGGCCGGGACGGATGGTGAGCTCCTTGATGCGGACGGTCGCCTCGTCGTCGGGGGCCTGGTCGGCGCGGCGCAGCACAGCCCGGATGCGGGCCGTGAGCACCCGCGGGCTGAACGGCTTGGTCACGTAGTCGGAGGCGCCGAGCTCCAATCCGGCGACCACATCCGCCTCCGTGCCCTTCGCCGTGAGCATGACGATGGGGATGGAGCGGGTCTTGGCGTCGGTCTTCAGCCGGCGACAGACCTCGAGCCCGTCCACGCCCGGCAGCATGAGGTCGAGCACGATGATGTCGGGCATCTTTGCGCGCGTCGCGACCAAGGCGTCTTCGCCGCTGGCCACCACGGTGACGTGATAGCCCTCTTTGTCGAGGTTGTACTTGACGAGCTCGAGGATGTCTCGCTCGTCGTCGACGACGAGCACGTTCTCTCTGGCCATCGTCACATCCGTGTCGGGAATCGTGCGGCGCCGGCGCCGGGACAGCGCCGCACGCCCTGCAGGTCCACCGTCAGACCCTAGAGACTCGATGTTAGAGCTTCGTTAGCATAGAGACCAGACCTGCGGCGCCCGGCAGCTAGCCGTCGCCGCCCGGCGAAAGGAACGTCATGGACTCTCGTGCCGACGTCGTCGTGATCGGCGGCGGACCCATCGGGGCCTGCTGCGCGCTCTGGCTGTCCGAGTCGGGCGCCCGGGTGATCCTCCTCGAGAAGGAGCCGGTCGTATGCCCGCCCGTCAGCGGCGCATACGCGAACTGCGGGCTCCTGGTGCCGAGCGACGTCCAGCCCCTCGCCTCGCCCGGCGCACTCGGCCGCGGACTGCGCTGGCTGCTCGACAGCTCGAGCCCCTTCTACATCGCCCCGCGCCCGAGCCCGGCTCTCGCGCGATGGCTCTGGTTGTTTCGCGCGGCGGCGACGGCGGCGAGAGCCCGCGCGGCGGCGCCGCTCCTCCATGCCCTGCACTCGCTGAGCGCCTCCCTGCACGACGAACTCGCGGCGCGGCCGGACGGAGACGCGGCTCAGCCCGGCGGCGGTTCGCGCTCCCAAGAGAAGGGTTCTCTGGGCTCACGCTGGCTCTTCCACCACGACGGCATCGTCCAGGTCTACGAAGCCGCCTCCGCCCTGGCGGAGGCAGCCGATGAAGCCGAGTCGGCGCGCGCCTTCGGCGTACGCGCCCGGTCCATGGACGCCGCCGCGGTCCGGGCCGCGTTCCCCGGCGCGCGCGGGCCCGTGGCCGGCGGCTTCTTCTTCCCGGACGACGGCCACCTCGACCCGTTGCGCTTCACCCGCGAGATGGCAGAACTGGCGACCGCTGCCGGCGCCTCCGTCCACGCCGGCGCCGAGGCGATCGCCCTTGAGCCGGCCGGTCCCGGCGGCGTGCGCGTCGTGACGACGCGCGGCGGGGTCCTCGCCGATCAGGTCGTCATCGCCGCCGGCGCGTGGACGCCGGCGCTCACGCGCCGGCTCGGCCTGCCGCTTCCCATCGAGCCGGCCAAGGGATACAGCGTCGACGTGGAGCGCCCGGCCGGCTTCCCGGAGCTGCCCCTGTACATGGGCGACGCCCACTGCGTGCTCACGCCGCTCGGCGACGCCCTCCGGATGGGCAGCACCCTCGAGCTGTCGGGTTGGGACATGCGGATCAGGCCGCAGCGCGTCGCCGGTCTGCGCCGGGCCGCCGAGCGGATGCTGGGGATCCCGGCGGACGGCCCGGTCCGCCAGATCTGGCGCGGGCCCCGTCCGCTCACTCCGGACGGCCTGCCGGTGATCGGCCGCCTGCCGCGACAGCGTCGGGTGATCCTGGCCACCGGCCACTGCATGCTCGGCCTGTCCCTCGGGCCGGTGACAGGGCGCCTGGTCGCCGAACTGGCCGGCGGCGCCAGGCCGAGCATCGACCTGGCGCCGCTCGCGGCGCAGCGTTTCGGCTGAAGCCGGCCGGAGCGCGCATCGCACCGCCGGCCGGATCGATCCTCCGTCACTTCACGTCGACGAAGACCGGGTTGGCGTAGAACCACAGGTCGGCCCAGGCGTTGTCGGGCGTGTTCCCATGGATCAGATCGGACGAGCCGTCGGGGTTCAGGCCGCCGGTCTTGGGATTCGGATAGTCGATGTAGTCCAGATCGTCGATGAGGGGATTGCCCTGCGCGTCGGTCTGGTTGGTCGCGCCCTGCGCGAGGTTCGTGCCGCGCAGGCGGAAGTACACATCCTTCGTGGCCTTGACCTTGAAGCTCATCGTCATCCAGCCGCCCACGACCTTCCACTTCGTCTTGGAGAAGGTCCTCACGACCCTGGCGCTTGGGTTCGTGTCGCTCAGGTCATACGCGGGGTTCGGGGCGCCTTCGACCTCGGCCGGGATCCTGCCGGTCACGTCACCGGCGATCACATCGACGTGATGCAGGCGCACGCGGTCGAAGTTCTCATTGGTCTTCGGGGAGCGCACCGCGATCCGCACGGTCAGGCTCTTGCCCGCGGTCGTACTCAGGGTCCCGCCCATCGTCGCCGTCCGTTTCGCGTCCGTCACCGTGAACCTGAGGCCGTTGACGAGGTCTCCGTTGACGACGAACGCGTTGCCGGAGCGCATGCCGTTCACGATGCCCTCCGTGGTGAAGCCGTTGACGCGGGTGAACGTCTTGGCGTACTGGCCGGGCCAGAAGTCGAAGTACTCGAGGCCCACGGTGTTGCCGGCCGCGTCCTTGTGCGACTTGTCGAGGACGTGATAGTCGCTGTTGTTGAAGACCCACCAGTTGCGACCCTCACCCAGCAGAGCATCCCACACGCCACCGACGGCGGCGGTCATCCAGTCGGCGCCGCCGTAGGTGCGGGCGTGCGACGTCATGATGGGGTCGGCGAGCGCCGGGTCGGTCGTCGTGGTGCCGTCCGCCTGGATCAAATTGCCGTAGCCACCGCGCGCGTGGCTGGCCTGGTGGCCGGGCAGCCCCTCAAAGCCGAAGCACGCGTCCGGCGCAGCGTCGTTCATGGCGCGGAAATCGCCGACACGCCAGAGGTTGAGACGCGAGGGGTGGTTGACGATCGCGTAGCTGTCGAGACCGTAGGATTCCTGCAGCCAATCCAGAGCGGTCAGCATGTCGGCGTGGGTGCTGTTGAACTTGGTGAACGGCATGGCGGGAACGTAGACCTCGCCGGTCTTGGAGTCGGTGACGGCCTTAGTGCCTTCGCCGGCGCGGCTCAGGTCCAGGTCGGCGGCGTCGAACAGATACTCGAAGTCGCTGATGCCCTTGGGCTCGTTGCCGGCGCCCACGATCCCGACGCTCACATGCTCGTGGGTCGGCGCGTTCCACTCCATACCCTGGATGATGCGACGCTCGCGATAGGCCGCGCGGTACTCGGCAACGAGGGGGAACGAGTGGTTGCTGAGCGTGACCCAGCGCGGGACGTTCGCCTCGAACGAGAGGCCCTTCGCATCCTTCTTCGAGACGCCGCCGTGATCGCAGTTCGCCAGGTAGTCGAGGCCGTAGACGGAGAACGCGTTGCGCACGACGTCACCCTGCGTGCTGCTGCCGTCCGACAGGTACGTATGGTTGTGGATGTCGCCGGTCACCCAGCGGGCAGTCGCTGCGGCGGCCGGCGACGCCACTGCGACGAAGAGAGCGGCGGCGGCGGCCAGAAGGAGCAGCGCTCTGCTCAGCGTCGCGGCACTTGGGGTCCTCATCAGAATCGGTCTCCTTTGCGTTGGTTCACACTGTCGGTACAACGACGCAGGTCTTCCGCGTCCATGGCGAGCACGCAGAATTCGGTGCGGCGACGACGGACGGCGCTGACGGCGAGGCCGCCCAGCACTCCGAACGAGAGCGCCGCGGGCACGAGCGCTCTGTCGCCGGACGGGGATGTGAGTGGGCGCGGCGCGGCCCCTGCGACGGTCACCGCGCGCTCATGACGAGCCTGGCTGTCGGCCCACGTCACTCCGGCGCTTTCGCGCGACGGCGGCGCATCGCCGGCGAGGTCGGCGCCGGCCGCCTCTGCTGCGGACGGATCCGTTGCGGCTCCACGCCAGAGCTCGAGGTAGGCAAAGGGGTTGATGGGCTCGCCGCCGTCCGGGTGGATCTCGAAGTGGAGGTGCGGCGGCGTCGTGACGGCATTCCCCGTATTGCCTACGTACCCGATCACTTGTCCGGCCGTCACGGGGGTCCCTTCCTCGATCCCGCCCGCGTAGCGCAGCAGATGCGCGTAGTAGAAGTAGTCGCCGCGTTCGTTGGTGAGGTGGAAGGAGTTGCCGCCGAGACTGCGGTAGCGTATCTCCGTCACCACGCCCGACTGCACGGCGAGCACCGGCGTGCCTTTGCGAGCAAAGACGTCACAGGCCCCATGGCGAACGCCTGGAGGGCGCACGACGGCGAAGTCGTTCCCGTACCAGACCTTGCCGGCGACCGGGAAGACCGCGCCGGGAAACGAGAGAAGACCGGGGGTCGCCTTGCCGGGCGCCGGCATCCGGCCCGGCCTGAACGACTCGGCTTCGAACGACCCGGCGGACGTCCCGCCGTACCCGCCGGAGCCGCCGCCGGCCGATCCGCCGGACGACTCACCTGAGGAGCCGTCGGAGGAATCGTCGGGTGTACCGCCGGACGATCCGCCGGCGCTACCACCCTGGGCGGGCTGAGGAAGTGACCGTGGCAGCAGCCTGTTCGCCGTCGCCTTGTCGGCGCAGGCGGCCGCCACGGCGACCACGATCTCGGCTCCTTCCGGCATGCCCCGCCAGCCATCGCTGAGGCGCAGACGAAGCCCGATCACCTCCGCCTCGAGAACGCCGCCCTCCTCGGTCACGCGACGCTCCAGCGCCCCGAGCGTGCCCACGCCCTGGATGATCATCGGAAGCTCGCTCATGGCAACGTCCCGGCCATCGACACGCAGACCCTCGACGCGCGAGACGTCCACGCCGCCGGAGACCGCGTCCCGTGTCGCGGCGGCGTTCGCCACCAGGTCGATCGATTTCGCCGTGACGAGGCCCCCGAGAAGGCTGACGTCCGTGAGAGACACGGTCCCCGTGGAGATGAGGGCTCCGTCGACCACGTGCGAGTAGGCCCCCGACGTCCCGGTCGCCCAGGTCGCGCTGGTCGCGCCGACGGTGCCTGCCGCATCCGACACCACTTCGTTGTCGCTCCTGGACGCCTCGACAGAGACGGCGCCCCTGAGATCCCCGGCGACGGCAGCCAGGGCGGCGCGAGCGTACGGCGTCGGCAGGGACAGGGCCGTCGCCGCCAGCACTGCACTGGAGAGCGCGACGGCAAGAAGAAGGCTGCCGAGCAGGAGCCGCCGCCTGCGGCGGCGCCGGCCCTTCTCCACGGCGCGCCGCCGCTCCCTGTCGGATGCGACCAGCCGCCACTCCCAGTCCATCGCTCCCCGGTGGTACTCCATCATCTCCGCTCCGCCCTCTTCCGCGTACCTGAAGCCGAAGGCCGCAGTCAGGCGGCCAGACGGTCTCAGCTTCACGGGGGCATGTGGGAAACGCGTGAGGGAGCGGCAAGCGCCTCCTGAGACGGCAGTCAGACCGGGGCGAGTCTTTCGTCAGCCGACGGTTCGGGACCAGCGGACGGCGAGCGTCAGGCCAGGATCGCCTCGTAGGCGGCGCGCCAGTCCGAGAAGTCGGCGAAGACGTGGTCGGGCGCGTACGTCGCGAGCTCGTCGACGCCGTGCTTGCCGGTGGCGACGGCGATGGCCTTCACGCCGAGCGAGGCGCCGCACTCGACGTCGGCCGGCGTGTCGCCGATCACGACGACGTCCTTGCCCGCGAACGCACGCCCGCTGAGGCGCTCGGCGCGAGCGACGGCGACCGCCGGCAACTCGGTGCGATAGGCGGAGTCGGAGCCGTACGCGCCCAGCTTGAACAACGGGTAGAGGCCCGTGGGCGTGAGCTTCACGCGGGCGCCTTCTTCCACGTTGCCCGTCAGCAGACCGAGGAGCGCGCGGCGATCGGCCGCGAGAGCGGTGACCAGCTCCTTGATGCCGGGGAGCACCTCCACCCTCCCGTCGGTGATCTCGGCGGAGAGGAGCTCGACGTAGCGCGCGATGCAGCGGTCGACCAGGTCATCGATCAGATCGTCCGGCGTGCCGAGACGCTCGGCCAGGTCGTGCACGACCCGCGGCTGCGTCTCGGCCTCGTAATCGCGGACGATCGCCTCCACGTTCCCGGCGCCCCACAGGCCGGCGAGGTCACGGACGATGCCGGGGTCGGTGCGGCCGTGAAAAGTGTAGTCCCCGAGCTCGCCTTCGACACCGTAAACGTCCCTGATCGCGCGCATGATGGCGCGGCCGCCCACGCCGTGAGCGTTGATGAGCGTGCAGTCGATGTCGAAGAGGACCAGCCGTTCCATGGCCGGGCCAGTATAGCCAACCGGGAGATGCAGCTCAGCCGAGGCGGGGCAGTCATATCGAGTCAACCCGTCCGTGTGCGGGTTACGCGACCGAGAGCGCCTGCTCCAGGTCGGCGATCAGGTCGCCCACGTCCTCGATGCCGACGGAGTAGCGGATGAGCCCCTCGGGGATCCCCATCGCCTCCCGCTCCTCGAGCGTGCATTCGACATGGCTGGTGGTCGCCGGCACGCCGGCGAGCGTCTCCACGGCTCCAAGATTGGCGGCCAGGTGAGCCAGCCGCAGTCGCGGGAGCACGCGCTTCACTGCCTCGAACCCGCCCTCGAGCGAGAAGCTGAGCATGCCGCCGTAGCCGCGCATCTGGCGCGCCGCGACATCGTGGTGCAGGTGCGTCTCGAGGCCCGGGTAGTTGACGGACTCAACGGCCGGGTGTCGCTGCAGCCGGCGCGCGACGGTCATCGCGTTCTCGTTCTGGCGGCGCACCCGCAAGGCGAGAGTCTTGACGCTGCGCACCAGCAAGAAGGCGGCCATGGGGTCAAGGGACGCGCCGGTGATCTCGCGGTAGTGGTAGACCTTCTTGATGAGCTCCGGCGGCCCGCACAGCACGCCGCCGAGCGCGTCGGCGTGCCCGTTGATGAACTTGGTCATGCTGTGCAGGACGAGATCGGTCCCCAGCGCCAGCGGGTTCTGGTTGATCGGCGTGGCGAAGGTGTTGTCGGCGACGACGATCGCCCCCACCTCATGCGCCGCCGCCGACAGCCGGGCGATGTCCATCACCTTGAGCGTCGGATTGGTGGGCGACTCCAGATACACGAGCGTGCAGCCCTCGGCGATCGCGGCCTCGATCTGCTCGAAGTCGGTGGTGTCGCAGAGCGTCACCCGCACGCCGATGCGCGGCAGGAAGTCGACGAACATCTGGTTGGTGCCGCCGTAGGTGTCCTTGACCGAGACGACGCGGTCGCCCGGCGCCAGCAGCGCGAGCAGCGTGTTGCTGATCGCGGCCATGCCGGTGGAGAAACTGGTGGCCGCCTCGGCGCCCTCCAGGATCCGGACCTTCTCCTCGAAGGCTGCCACCGTAGGATTGGTGTTGCGTGTGTAGATGTGGCCCTCGGCGCGGCCGAGGGCGGTGTCCACCCAGCCGTCCACGTCGTCGTAGCCGAAGGCGGCGCTGTAGACGATCGGCACCTGGGTGCCCCTGTGAGCACGCGCCGCCTCCTCACCGCCGCGCACGGCGAGCGTGTCCGGCGAGAGGCCTTCGGGCAGTCCTTGGTCGGTCATCGGGGGCTCCTTGGCGAGTGACGGTCCCGGGTGGATCGTGCCGGCTATTCTCGCACACTGTCGGCCACGATCACGGACCGGCGGCTTCACATCATCTACATAATGTCGAGCAATACTATCAACTATAGCGAGTCCGCCGAACTCACCGTGAGTCCGGCGGGACTCGACGCCTGACGCATGAGGAGAAGGAACGATGATGTGGGACGGCAACGGACCGTGGGCACACCCGACGGTCTGGGAAAGCGGAGGCTGGCTCATGGGTATCGGCATGATCGCGGTGATCGCGATCGCGGTCGCGCTCGTCGTGGTCCTCGTCCGCGGCCTGTATCGGCAGGCGCCGACGGCCGCGCACGGACAACACCAGGCGACTGCCGGCGGGCAGTATGCAGGGCAGTACGGCGCTCGGCCACCGGCGACGCCACAGTCGGCACAGTCGGCTGTGCAGGCGCGGACCGAGACGGCCCGCGACATCGTGCAGCGTCGCTACGCGAGCGGCGAGATCGACCGCGACGAGTACCTCCGGAAGCTCGCGGACCTCTGAGCCCGCCGCGTGAGCCGGGCGCGGGGGCGGCTTCGCCGCCCGCGCCCTCGGCTCCCACGCGCCGACGTCACCCGGCCCTCGGTTGACCCCGAGCCGAAAGGGCGAGTACGCTCGGGGTCCGTTGGGGAGTAGCCGGCTCGCGGTCAGCGAGTGGCGCGGTCGTCATCACGGGCTTCGGCCCCGGTCGCGCCGGCGAACGGCAAGACCTTCGGCACGCAGGCGTGCCGGAGGTCCTTTTTTTGTGGCCGGCGCGAGGAGGGTCCTGATGAGAGGTGCGGACCGATGAACGAAGGCGAACTGCTGCACTGGGTCATCTTCTTCTGCGTCGTCGCGCTCGCGCTCGGCATCGACCTCGGCTTCGTCGGCCGCAAGGGCAAAGTCATCAGCACGCGCACCGCGTACGCCTGGAGCGCCGTGTGGATCTCGCTTGGCCTCGGGTTCTCGCTGCTCGTCTGGCTGTGGTACGGGGGCGAGGCGGCGCAGCAGTACCTCGCCGGCTACCTCATTGAAGAGTCGCTGAGCATCGACAACCTGTTCGTCTTCCTCCTCGTCTTCGGCTCTCTGGGCATCTCGCTCCGCTATCAGCGCAAGGTCCTCTTCTGGGGCATCCTCGGCGCCATCGTGATGCGCGGAACGTTCATCGTCGCCGGCGTCGAGCTCATCGAGCGCTTCCACTGGATCATCTACATCTTCGGGGCGCTGCTCGTGTTCACCGCCTACCGGCTGATCCGCTCCCATGGGGTCAAGGTGGAGCCCGAGAACAACCCGATGGTCCGCCTGGCGCGGCGCATCTTGCCCGTGGACGCCGAGTACCGGGGCAAACGCTTCGTCGTGCGCCGCGGCGGCAAGCTGTTCATCACGTCGCTGGTGATCGCGCTCGTGGCGATCGAGTCGGCCGACCTGGTCTTCGCCATCGACTCGGTGCCGGCGGTCCTCGCCATCTCCAGCATCACGTTCGTCGTGTTCACCAGCAACATCGCCGCCATCCTCGGCCTGCGCTCCCTCTACTTCGCGCTCGCCGGCACCCTCCAGCGCTTCGAGTACCTCAGCTGGGGACTCGCCGCCGTCCTCGGCTTCGTGGGCGTCAAGATGCTCGTCAGTGACCTGGTCCACATCCCGGTGCTCGCCTCACTGGCGTTCATCGTCCTCGCCGTCGGCTCCTCGGTGCTGGTCTCGCTCATGCTCACGCGCGGCGTCGCACCGGACGCCGCGGTACTTGAGGCGGCAGGCCACGCTGACGGCATCGGCGGCCCCGAGGGCTGACGGAGCCGGTCCGCCCGAGCGTCGATCGTCCGAGGCTCGATCGCCGGCGGAATCGCCGCGCCCCGACGGCCCTCGCACGAGAGTTGAGCCTTCGATCGAGGGCGGGTATCATATGAACATCTGCTCAGATGTTCAGACAAAGGACGAGCCATGCGCCCTGCGAAAGACGAGACCCGGCCCGTGATCTGCGGCAAGAGCGACGAAAGCCTCGACCGCTGCGACACCTTCGTCGTCGACCCGGAGCGCGTTCGCGCCGTGCGCGAGCGGCTGGTCCCGGCCGCCACGGCGGAGCGTATGGCGGCGGTCTTCAAGGTCCTCGCCGACCCGAGCCGGTGCCGCCTGGTCGCGGCCGTCATCGAAGCGGGCGAGCTCTGCGTGTGCGATCTCGCCGCGACCGTCGAGATGAGCGAGAGCAATGTGAGCCACCACCTCAGGGTGCTCCGCGCTCACGGGCTGGTACGCGCCCGGCGCGCCGGCAAGATGGTGTTCTACTCGCCCGACGACGCGCACATCCCGCTCCTCCTCGCCCTCACGCGCGAGCACGTCGAGCACGGGCCGTCCGCCGCAGGCGAGCCGTCCCCCGAGCAGTCCGGCTCACCGCGAGGACCGGCATGACCGAGCGCACCCTCGAGCTCGCGCTGCTGCTCCCTCGTCAAGCCGAGTGTGGAGGGTGCGTGAGCGAACTCAGCCGCGAGATGGGCAGGCTGGAGGGCGTCCACGGCGCCGAAGCCGACGTCTCCCGCGGCCTGCTCGCCGTGCACTTCGACGAGCAGATCCAGGCACCGGCCGACATCGAGATCTTCGCCCGCCGCGCCGGAGCTCAGGCGCACTGCGAGACCCACTGCCCGCTCGCCACGCACAGACACGGGCCCATCGACCTCACCCGGCCTCTGCCCGGCGAAGCAGGCGGCGACGAGCGCCGCGTGCTGCACGTCACCGGCATGGACTGCGCGGACTGCGCGGTGAAGCTGCAGAGCGCGCTCCGCAAGGAGCGCGGCGTGCGGGGCGCCGACGTCAACTTCGGCGCCGCCACCCTGGCCGTCACCGTCGACCCCGACGAGACCGACATCGCGCGCGTCTTTCGCGCCGTCCGCCGCCTCGGCTACGACACCATCGAGCGCAGAGAGCAAGCGTATCGGACGAAACGGACGACGGACGACGGCCGTCGTGGCGGCGGTGGGCGCGAAGAGCCCGTGACCGCCGCCGGGGCAGGCGGCGGATCCGCCGCCGCGCGAACCGCCGCGCCGGGCCGCCGAGAGAGGCGTGACTTCTGGCCGGCCGGCCCCCGCGCCCGGCTCACGCTCGCGTCGGGGGCACTGACCGCCGCAGGCTTCGCCTCCTTCGCGCTCGCCCCGGCCGCGGCCGACTGGCTCTTCGCTCTCGCCGTCGTGACCGGCGGCCTCTTCGTGGCCCGCGCCGCCTTCTTCAGCCTGCGCGCCCGGCAGGTCGACATGAACGTGCTCATGGTCCTGGCGATGATCGGAGCCGGGGCGATCGGCGAGTGGTCGGAGGCGGCGCTGGTCGCCTTTCTCTTCAGCCTGGGCACGGTGCTCCAGGCCGCCACTCTGGAGCGCACCCGACGCGCCATCAGCGGCCTGATGAACCTGGCGCCGCCTGCGGCGACGGTCCTGCGGCCGACCGAGCAGGGACCCCCGAGCGAACACGACGTACCGATCGCCGACATCGCGCCGGGCGACCTCGTGCTCGTCCGCCCGGGGGAGCGCTCCGCCGTCGACGGCGTCGTCACGGAAGGCACGGCGGCCGCCGACCAGGCTCCCGTCACCGGCGAGTCTCTGCCGGTGGCGAAGGCCCCGGGAGACCACGTCTTCGCCGGTTCCATCATCGAGGGCGGCGCGTTGACCGTACGCGTCACCGCCGGCGCCGGTGCTTCGACCATCGCCCGGATCGTGCACATGGTCGAGGAGGCGCAGGCGCGGCGCGCTCCGGCACAGACCATTGTCGACCGCTTCGCGAGCCGCTACACGCCGGTGGTGGTCGCGCTCGCGGCGATCGTGGCATTCGTGCCGCCGCTTCTCGGCGCGTCCTTCGACACCTGGTTCTACCGCGGGCTTGCGCTCCTCATCATCAGCTGCCCGTGCGCGCTCGTGATCTCCACCCCGGTGAGCATCCTTGCGGCGCTGGCGCGCGCGACGCGTAGCGGCGTCCTCATCAAGGGCGGTGTGTACCTGGAGCAGATGGCCGGCATCAAGGCGGTCGCCTTCGACAAGACGGGCACGCTCACGGAGGGCCGACCGCGGGTGACCGATGTCACCGCCTTCAACGACACCACAGAAGCGGAACTGCTGAGCATCGCGGCAGCGCTGGAGCGCTACAGCGAGCACCCACTTGCGAGGGCGATCGTCGAGCGCTCGGCGGCGAGCCCGTCGCCGGGCGGCCCCACCTCCGACGACACACGAGGCGGCCCGGCAGACGACGGCAGCAGGGACGGCCATGAACAGGAAGGGAGCGGCGACGAGGCTGCGCCCCGTCCGCATGTCGAAGTCGAGCGCTTCCGCGCCATCGCCGGCATGGGCGTGCGCGCCGAGCTGGGCGGCCGGGTCCACTACGTGGGCCGGCCGGGGCTGCTCGGCGCCCACGGCGCCGATCCGGCGCTCCTCGGCGTGATCGCCGCGCTCGAACGCCAGGGCAAGACGACGGTGGTGGTCGGGGATGCTGCCGGCGCCATCGGCGTGATCGCCGTCAGCGATCCGCTGCGAACCGGCGCCGCCGAGGCGGTCGCCGAGTTGAGGCGCCTCGGCGTGAACACGGTGACGATGCTCACGGGCGACAACGCCGAGACGGCGGCGGCGGTGGCCGCCCAGGCCGGCGTCGACGACGTGCGCGCGGGCCTCCTGCCCGCCGACAAGGTGGCGGCGATCGCCGAGCTGCGCGACCGCGCCGGCGCGGTCGCGATGGTCGGCGACGGCGTCAACGACGCGCCGGCGCTGGCGGCCGCGTCCCTCGGCGTCGCCATGGGAGCGGCCGGCACGGATGCCGCCCTCGAGACCGCGGACATCGCCCTGATGGGGGACGACCTGGGCGCCGTGCCCGCCACCGTCCGCCTCGCGCGGCGCACCACCCGCGTGATCTGGCAGAACATCGTGTTCTCGATCGCCGTCAAGGCGGTCTTCCTCGTCCTTGCGCCCCTCGGCCTCGTAAGCCTCTGGCTCGCCGTGTTCGCCGACATGGGGACGTCGCTGCTCGTCACCGCCAACGGCCTGCGTCTGCATCGCCGCTGACCGGTCCCACCCGTTGCGCGGCGTTCGCTCCTCCCTGCGGGAGTAGGGTCCAGCTCCCCTTGGCCTTGGGCCGAAAAGAGCGCACACTGGGTAGGCGCGTGCCCGAGGAAAGGGTCAGCCGCATGTGCGGTCCCCGTTGCCTGCGTGCAGAGATCGGCACTCCACACGCCGACGTCATCACAGCGTGCGCGGCCGACGACGTCCTCGGGGCGTGACCCGTGCCCACCACCCCCGACACCCTGGAAGCGGCGATTGCGCGCTTGGCCGCGCACGACCACCTCTGCCTCATCCACGAGTCCCGGGCCGAGCAGTTCGCGGCGGTCGTCCCCTTCATCAGCTGCGGCCTCGACTCTGGACAGCGTTGCGTCTACATCGCCGCCGACGACACCGCCGGCGACGTGATCGTCGCCCTGCGAGACGCCGGTATCGACACGGATGCGGAGACGGCCCGCGGCGCCCTGCAGGTCATCACCGAGCAAGAGTCGTATCTGCGCGGCGGGCGCTTCGATCCGGACGAGATGATCGCCTTCCTCGGCGACGCCGAGAAGGCGGCCAGGGACGACGGCTTCAGCGCCCTGCGCGTCACCGGCGAGATGACCTGGGTGCTCGGAGGGGAGCCTGGCGCCGATCGACTCTTCGAGTATGAGGCGAAGCTCAACCGGTTCTTCCCCGACCACGATGCGCTGGCGATCTGCCAGTACGACCGCCACCGCTTTCCGGCGGACGTGATCCTCGACGTGATCCGCACCCATCCCGTCGTCATCGCCGGCGACGCGGTGTGCGACAACGTCTACTTCGTCCCCCCGGACCAGCTCCTGCAGGGGGGCGAGGCCGGCCCGGAGGCCGACCGGATGCTGACCGCCCTGCGAGAGACGAGATCGTCACGACGCGCCCTCGAGCGCGAGTCGAGGGCGTGGTCGGCCACGTTCGACGCGATGAAGGATGCCGTCTGCCTGCTCGCCCCCGACGGCACGGTGCTGCGCTGCAACAGCGCCATGGTCGGTCTGGTCGACCGCACGGCGGACGAGATCGTCGGCTCCAGGTGCCACGACCTGGTTCACGGATCGGGCTCCTTCATCGAAGGCTGTCCGTTCCAGAGAATGCTGCGTACCGGCAAGCGCGAAAGCTTCGAGATGTCGCTCGGCGACCGCTGGTTCGAGGTCACGGCCGACCCGCTCCTCGGCGACGCCGAGAAGATCGTCGGCGCCGTGCACATCATCCGCGACATCAGCGGGCGCAAGGAGGCGGAGCGCGCCTTGGCGGCGGAGACACGCAGCCTGAGCCTGATGACGGGCCTCGCACTCGACCTTGCCTCATTGGGCGCCGAGGAGGACATCGGCGCCTTCATCGCAAGCCGGCTGATGGAGGCGACGGATGCCGCGGCCGCCGCCTTCAGCGAGTACGACCCGCGCGAGCGAGTCCTCACGACCCGCAACGTGACGCTGCGGCCCGGCAGGGCCAAGCGGCTCGTGGCGACTCTGCTCACGCGGCTCTCGGACGTGAAGTCCCCGGTGAGCGATGAGACGCATGCGGAGATCCTCGGCGCGATCGTGGGCGTCCGCTCCACGCTGACCGAGACGTCGTTCGGAGCGATCTCGCCACGAATCGGCGCCACGGTGCAGAGGATGCTCGGCGTCGACAGGTTCCTCGGGATCGCATTCGTCGTCGAAGGAGAACTCTTCGGCACCGCCATGGTCGGGTTGAAGAAGAGCGCACCGGAGCCGCCGCGAGCGCTGCTCGAGTCCATCGCGCACACGGCAGCCGTCTCGCTGCGGCGGAGGCGCGTAGAAGACGAACTGCGCGCCAGCGAAGCCAAGGCACGCTTCTGGGCGGAAGTCGTGGAGCACGCGGCGGAGGCTATGGCCATGGGCTATCCGGACGGGCGTCTGGGAGACTGCAACCAGGCATGGTGCGACCTCACCGGCTACACACGCGAGGAGCTCGGCTCCACCGACTGGACCACCGTGCTCACTCCGCCTGAATGGATCGAGCCCGAATCCGCGGCGCTGGCCGAGCTGGAGCGAACCGGCCGGCCGGTTCGTTACGAGAAGGAGATCATCCGCAAAGACGGCGGGCGGGTACCGGTCGACATGCTTGTGCACGTGACGCGCGACGAGCAAGGTCATGCCCTCCACTTCACAAGCTTCGTCACCGATATCTCGGAACGGAAGCGGGCGGAAGCGACGATCCGGGCGTTGAACACGGATCTCGAGTGCAGAGTCGAGGAGCGCACGCGGGACCTCACCATCGCCAACCGGCGACTCCAGGAGTTCGTGTACTCCGTCTCGCACGATCTGCGCACGCCGCTGCGCGCCCTGGACGGCTTCAGCCTCGACGTGCTCGAGCGCTGCGGAGACGCGCTCGACGAGCAGGGAATCGACGACCTGCGCAGGGTCCGGGCGGCGGCGCAGCGACTGGGCAGGCTCATCGACGGCCTGCTGTCGCTGGCCACGGTCGGGCATCGCGTCCCGCGGCTCGAAGAGACGGACCTCTCGGCCGTAGCGAGGGAGGTCGTCGCAGAACTGAGGCAGGCGGAGCCCGAGCGCATCGCGGAGGTGGTGATCGAGGCTGGGCTGGCGGCCGGGACGGATGCGGTACTCGCCGAGATCGTCCTCGGGAATCTGCTGCAGAACGTATGGAAGTTCACGTCGCACGAGCCGGTGGCTCACATCGCCGTCGGTACGGTCGTCCGAGACGGGAGACGGGCCTTCTACGTGCGCGACAACGGTGTCGGCTTCGATCCCGCGTACGCGCGAAAGCTGTTCACGCCGTTCGAGAGCCTGCACTCCGCCGACGAGTTCTCCGGCACGGGCGTCGGGCTCGCCACGGTCTCCCGTACGCTTGAGAGCCTCGGCGGCACCTGCTGGGCGGAGGGAGCTACCGGCGAGGGAGCGACCTTCTACTTCGTCCTCGCGGACGCGGAATCCGAGGGGTAGACTGGGTACTGTGACGACCGTGATCTACACGAAGCCGGGTTGCCCGTACTGCGCCGCCGCCAAGCAGGATCTCGAGGCGCGCAGCGTCGACTACGACGAGATCGACGTGTACACCAGCCCGGGCGCCCGCGAGCAGCTCGCCGAGCTCACCGGCGGCATGAACGTGGTGCCGGTGATCATAGACGACGGCGGCGAGGTGCACCTCGCCGCCGGAGGCGGCTGAAGCATCTGACGGGCGCGCGTGCCGCGCCACGGACGCGCCCCGGCCGCGCCCCTCGTCGTCCCTACTTCTTGACCGGCAGTCCTGCCTTCTTCCAGGCCATGAGGCCGCCGTGGACGTTCGTCACTCTGGTGAACCCCATGCCCGCCAGCCGCCTTGCCTGTCGCGGGCTGCGATGGCCGCTCAGACAGATGACGAGGATGTCGTCGTCGCGCCCCAGACCCGTCACGTCCTTCTTGATGAGCTGTGGAGGCACGCTCCGCGCGCCTTTGGGGCGCCCCGCATTCGCGAACTCTCTCGCGGAGCGCACGTCGATGAGCCTCGCGCCCCTCCTGCTGCGAGCAAAGGCCTCGCGCACATCGATGGTCTCGACGTGCGCGGCAGGTTCGCTCCGCGCGGGACCGGCTACGCCGCGCGCGCCAAAACTCCGTGTGAACGGCCACATGAGTGCTGCTCCTCGCCGGGTGGTCAGACGGTCGCGTTGTCGCGCTGCGGTTCCTCGACCAGCGGGTCGTACAGCACCTCGAACGGGCCGCTGGAGAGGATCGATTGCAGGGTCTCGTAGATCCTCTGCACCGGCGGGCTCTGGTAGAACTCGTCGTGAAGTCGCAGGCTCTCCCACTCCGTCTCGAAGACGAAGTGGACGTCGCCCAGGGCCGCCTCGCGTCCCTCGTCCCGGAGCGCGCTGGCGAGCGGCGACATGCCGAACGACCGAAGCACGCGGTGAGCCGTGTGCCCGGGGGCGCCCTGGAGATACCCGGCAAGTTCCTGAAGCGCTCGCTCGGCGCGGTGTTCCGTGCCTTTGCGAACGCTGAACATCGTTTGGCCGATCATCATCGGAGTCACTCCTTCACGGAGACTGCATAGGCTTTGTACCCGCAGGCGCGCGGATGGAACGGCGATGTGCGGGAGCGGCGCCTCGCAAGGGGCGTACGGCCCGGGGGGCCGACGGCCACTTCCGGCCGTCCGCCCACCGGGCCCGCACGTGCCGGCGTCAGTGGCCGTGGGCGCTCAGCGCACCACCTGGCGGAATGCAGCGATGAGCTTCGGCGCTTTGAACGCCGCCTCGCCCTCGCCGCTCCAGACGATCTTGCCGGCGCGGTCGATGATGAACACCATGGGGCGAACGGCGCCGTCCTTCTTGAGCGCGCCGTAGAGCTGCGCCACGCTGCCGTCGTCCGGCAACAGTGGGAAGGCCAGGCTCTCCACGCTTGCGGCGAGAGCCTTGACGTCGTCCCGGCCGGCGTCGCAGATGCCGACAAGCTGTCCGCGAAGACCCCAGAGCGACGCCGCGGCGGCGCTCAGCTGCTTGAGCATCTGCCCGGCGGCCGGGGACTGCGTCGGAATGAAGACGAGGACGGGGAACCAGTCGCCGCGGTACTGCTTGAGATTGATCTCGCTGCCGTCGGCGGCGCGTAGTGTGAACGTCGGCGCTTCGCGGCCGACGCCGAAGTCGTAACCCACGTCGGGTACCTCCTGACGGTGCCGCGGGCGACGCCCGCGCGTGTCGGAAGGAGTGTATCAAAGCGACGGACGGCGCTGGGCGTGGGGAGGTCCGCACCGGGAGCTCGCGCCACGCAGCGCGTCGGATCGAGTCCGGTGCAGGCCGACCACGCGATCCAGACCGGCGACCCCGAAGAGGCGCCTGAGGGTGTCCCGGCACACCACCGAGACATCGCACCGCCGCGCCCTGCGCGCGACGGAGAACACGGCGGCGGCGGAGAAGACGTCCACGTCCCCGCGGACGCTCATGACGACGATGCCGTCGGCGAGCGACTCGAAGCCGCTCTGCATCGCGGCCCTCCTTTCGCGGCGTCGGCCCTGGCCCAGTGACACCGGCCGGCGGCGAGGTCGTCCGCGCCGCCCTGCGGATGCGAGCCGGCGGTGGCGACCGGCTCGACGCGGGCGGGGTGCGGCGAGGCCCGTGACGAGCCCCACTCCGCGCTCCTCGCGCTCGCGCCGGCGGTCTCCGCGACCACGAGTGCGGCGGGCGCCGTGACGACGGCAAGAACGACGATCACCCTGCGCATCGGGCGCCCCGCTCACGGTGCGATCGTGACATGCGCCCCGTCTGCGGCCGGCTGCCCGGCCTCTCCTGCCCGGCGACTGCGCGGCGTCTGGGACTTTGCGACCCGCCGCTTCCGCGAACGCGAGGCGAAGTCCGACGGCACCGATCAAGGCGATCTTCTGCGGGAAGTCCATGGCACATGTCTAGCAGGCGAAGCTGCGCGCGCGCTGTGCCGGAGCTGGCAGAGGGCTGTGAGCGTGGCGGGACTCACGAAGGAACGCCGGCGACGGGGCCGGGCGGCAGGAGCGCCGCCCGGCCCCGTCCGGCCGAGTAGTGCTTTGGGGGCGGCCGCCGAAAGGCGGACCGTCACGTGGACCTCAGAAGGTCTGGTAGTACTCCCTGCCCGCGGCGCACACCGGACACTTGTCCGGCAGGTCGCCGATCACGGTGTGCCCGCAGACGAGGCAGACGCTCACGGACTGGTCGGCGACGTCTCTGCCGGCCAGTACCTCTTCGTGCGCTTCCGCGTACATGCGCTTGTGGTCTTGCTCGGCCTTGACCGCGTAGCGGATGCTGCGGCTGGCCTGGGCGTTGCCCTGCAGCTTGGCGATCTCGGCGTAGGCCGGGTACATCTCGTCGATCTCGAAGCTCTCTCCCTCGAAGGCCGCCCGGAGATTGTCCGCGGTCGCCCCGACCCCCTTCATCACGCGCAGGTGGTTGCGCGCGTGCCTGGTCTCAGCGAACGAGATGGCCCGGAACAGCCGGGCCACGTTCGGGTACCCCTCTTCCTCCGCCTGCTCGGAGTAGACCATGTACTTCTCGGCCGCCTGGCTCTCGCCGGCGAAGGCGGCCTTCAGGCTCTCCTCTGTCATCGCATTGAGGTCTTCCGGCTTGGGCAGGCGCCTCTCGAAGGCGTCGTCCATCAGAACTCCTTGAAGTGCGAGCCGGCGGTGCCACACTCCGGGCACTCGTCGGGGGCATCGCCGATGACCGTGTGGCCGCAGATCGGGCAGACGCGGACGGTCTCGGCGCCGAGATCCGACTTGCCTTCGACGCCCTTCAGGGTGCTGTCGTAGATGCCCTGATGGTCGATCTCGGCCTTGAGCGCGTAGCGGATGCTCGTCTGGGCGCTCGCGTTCTCCTGCAACTTGGCGACCGCGTCGTAGGCCGGGTACATCTCATCGATCTCAAAGGTCTCACCGCCCCAAGCGGCCTTGAGGTTCTCCGCAGTAGTGCCGATGCCACCGAGCACGCTCAGGTGGTTGCGCGCGTGCGTGCTCTCGGCGTAGGCGACGGCGCGGAACAGACGCGCGACGTTGGGGTAGCCCTCGGCGTCGGCGACGCCGGCGAACGCCAGGTACTTCTGCGACGCCTGGCTCTCGCCGGCGAGCGCGGCGGCGATGTTCTCCGCCGTCATCGCTCCTCTATCCTCGGGCGCCGGCGGTACGTTGATGAAGGGTTCGGCCATGGTCTCGCGTGCCTCCTTGGGTGCGGGCCCGGCCTGGCTGCCGGCATGGGCCCATGTGTGTGCATCGGGCTGAGGTGCGTAGAGCGGACGTGTCGTCAGCGTCGGCGCCCGGCGTTCGAGCGAGGATGTCGCGCATGCCCACGGCGGCCGCGGTGCTGTCGCCACTCAGATGGCCGCCGTATGCGGCTCGAGGGCCGGCACCAGCCGGTGCAGCACGGCGTGTATCTGGCGCGGGCTCACGTGATCGAACAAGGCGTAGTAGGTGTCCGGGCGTGATTGACTGCGCGTGAACTGCGCCAGGTCCACTGTGAACCCCGCGGCGGTCGCCTCGCGCGCCTGCTCGCCGTCTATCGCGAGCAACGCGGCCGTGGCCGGGACGCTGGCGTCACTACAGATCTCCGCGATGTCCTGGGGGTACGTCCACAGAGAGAACGCCAGCGGGGTATCGCCGACCTCGCTCACCACCAGACGTACGCCCGGCTCCACCTCACTCGTGAAGTCGAAGTGCCGGCGGTCGGCGCCGCGCGCCACCTCGATGACCGTGCGGACGCGCTCGATCTTCTCGCCGAACGCGGCAGGAACGGGACGCGCCATGGTAGCCCTCCTTGACACCACCCCGTGAGCCTTCCTGCGCCGCGGGGCCGGTTGCGCCTTGTCAGAGCGTCACCTGCCCGCGGTCTTCTGAGGATAAACCCGTTCGCGACAGTGAAAACGGGTACTCCGGCCCGCTCCCTCAGCGCCGGATGACGGGCAGGACGTAGGTCCGCACCTCGATGTCGTGGCGCTCCCCAGGTGCGGTCTCGTACCCGCCGGCGGCTTCGACCCGCGTCAGCACGAGGCGCGGCTGGGCGCTCCCGGCGGCGGCGACCTGGGTGAGCACCCTTCGCAAGCCGCGAGTCGCGAGCCTGCGACCGACCGCGGTGACGGGATAGATGAGCGCGGTCGGGTAGTCGCCGGACCCGGACGCCCTGCGCACCTTGCCGGTTTTGAGAGCCAGCACGTCCCACCCGAGACGCATGGCTCGCTCCCATGCGGCGTCCACGATCTCACCGGCGTCGCCCCCGAACGAGTCCCCCATCTCACCGGTGGGATCGAGCACGAATGCGTCCGGCACCGTGACGCTGCGCTCGACGTCCTCGCCGAACACGGCGCTCACGCCGAGCTCCTTGGCGGCAGCCAGCGCGTGACGCCGTTCGTCGACGATGACGGCTCCGGCCGCACGCAGCTTGCCGTACGTAGAGGGACGCACGAGCTCCCCGACGCGGCACGAGTAGGCGAACAGCAGTTCGGGGACACCGGACCAGGGAGCCGCGAGCGTAGCCGGCGGCGCCCCGGACGTGTCGTCGGCCCACGCCTCGAGCGCGGCAAGGGTGAGCACGGGGAACTCGCGACGCGGACCGGTCACACGCGCCGACAAGAGCGCGCGCAGGCCATCGAGCTCGGCAGCGGCCCACTGCTCGTACATGTCGACGTCGAGCACGAGGACGGCGCCCGAGCGGGGCGCTTCGCCGCGCTCCGAGGCGAAACGCTCCACGACCGCGTCCAGCAGCCGCGGTGTGACGCGTTCCGGGAGAACGCCCGCGGCCGCGGGCAGCGCGTCGAGGAGCAGGTCGTCGAACAGCGTGCCGATCAGGCCGGCGCTGACGTCGATGACGATGGGCACGCC
>CAYTRM010000004.1:0-21702 GCA_964440225.1 uncultured Thermoleophilia bacterium
CGGCAGCATGAGCGGCGAGCCGCGCAACCTCGTCTTCCTCGTCGACCGCGTCCCGGAGGGCAGCACCTGGACCTGCACCGGCATCGGCCGCTGGCACATGCCGGTGACGATGACGGCGCTGGCGATGGGCGGCAACGTGCGCCTCGGCTTTGAGGACAACGTCTTCCTGCACAAGGGTGTGCTGGCGAAGGAGAACGCTGAGCTCGTCGGCCGCGTGGCGCGCATCGCGCGCGAGTGGGATCGCGAGACGGCCACTCCCGACGAGGCGCGGCGGATGCTCAGGCTGGGCGAGTACGCCGGCTGACACGCGGGATTCGGGCGGGCGGGCCTTCGGCGGCCCGCCCGCCTGTGCCTGCGGGGCGAGGCGGCTCTTCCGCCCGCCTCGCCCCCTCCGTATAGGCGTTTGTACCCCTCAAGCAATCCCGCGTCCGTGTCGACAAGGGGGGCTGTAGGCATGGCGAGCGCCGGCTGTGTCGCGGGCACCTCAGCGGGCATACACTGAAGGGTGCGCTTGTACGCGGCCGTGGCGAGCGGGGGAGCGGGATGGCGTTCCGTACGAAGAATCGCAAGACCGAGCGTGGCGAGCTCGAGCTGCTGCGCGGTCTCGTCAGTCTTGCGAACCAGATGCAGTCCAGCCTTGCCCTGGACGCGATCGTCCACGTCATAGCCACGGCTCTGAGAGAGACCTTCGGCTTCCGCGAGGCCACGGTCTACCTGCTCGATGCGGCCGACAGCTTCGCCGCGCACGCCACAGTCGGGGAGTTCCCCGACTACGACCGGCAGATCTTCGAGCGGCCCGTGCCGCGGCGCATCTGGGACGAGCTCTTCCTCGAGAAGTACCAGATAGGCTCGTCGTACTTCATCGACCACCGCCAGCACGAGTGGACGGACGAGCAGCTCCACTATCTTCCCGCGCTCGATCTCGGGCCGCGCCACGAGGGCGAGTGGACTGCCGAAGACGACCTGTTGGTCCCCTTGTTCGACAAGAACCACGAGCTCATGGGCGTCCTCGACCTGTACGACCCGTCGGACCGCAGGCTGCCGACCCTCGAGCTCGTCAAGTCGCTCGAGGTCTTTGCGACGCACGCGGCGGTGGCCATCGAGAACGCGCGCCAGTACGAGCAGCTCGAGGACGCGACGGCGCAGTTGCAGGCGCAGCTCGCGCTGCGGCACGAGCTGCTGAGCGCCAGCGGCGCGCTGCTCTCGTCGCTCGAGCAGACGGAGGTGCTCGAGCACATCGCCGACACGCTGAAGCAGATCGTCGACTACGACGCCATGGACATCCGCCTCGTCGACGCCGAGCGCGGCGTGCTCGTCGCCGTCTACGCGCGCGACGAGCACGACGAGCAGCAGATCTTCGGGTTCGAGATGGCGCTGGACGAGGGCATCAGCGGCTGGGTGGTCCAGCACAGGGAGGCCCAGCTCGTCAACGACATGGACGCCGATCCGCGCGCCGTGTTCATCCCCGGTACCCAGGAAGAGGAGCCGCAGGCCTGCATCCTCGTGCCGCTGATCGTCGGTGACGAGGTGATCGGCGTGATGACGATGGACCGGCTCGGCGGCCGCACGTTCGAAGAACGCGAGCTCGAGCCGGCCCGCCTGTTCGCCAACATGGCTGCCATCGCGATCCACAACGCGCGGCAGTACGACGCCCTCGAGGAAACGTCGGCCCGCCTCCAGAGCCAGCTCGCGCTGCAGCACGAGCTGATGGGTCTGAGCACGATGCTGCTGAGCTCGCTGGACCAGCAGGAGGTGTTCGCCCGCGTGACGTCGATGCTCAAGGACCTCGTCGACTACGACGCCATGGACATCCGCCTGCTCGACGAGGAGACGCGCGAGCTCGTGTGCATCTACTCGCGCGACACCAACGCCGAGCAGATGGAGCACTTCCGCATCTCGATAGACGACGGTGTGAGCGGCTGGGTCGTGCGCCACAACGAGGCGCAGCTCGTCAACGACATGGCGAACGATCCGCGGATCGTCCAGGTCCCCGGCACGGTGGAGGAGGAGCCGCAGGCGAGCATCATCGTGCCGCTGTCCGTGCGCGGCAAGGTGACCGGCGTGCTGTGCCTGGACCGCATGGACGGACGCATCTTCAAGGACGAGGAGCTCGAGCCCGCCAAGCTGTGCGCCAACCTGGCCGCCATCGCCATCCACAACGCGCGTACCTATGAGGAGATGGAGCGCCAGGCGGTCAGCGACGGGCTCACCGGCATCCACAACTACCGCTACTTCCACGAGTCGCTGAAGGCCGAGGTGAGCCGAGCCTCGCGGTACGGGGAGCAGTTCTGCCTGCTGATGATGGACCTCGACCACTTCAAGGCGGTGAACGACACGATTGGCCACCAGAAGGGTGACGACGTGCTGCGCGCGGTCGCAGGCGTGCTGCGCAGCTGCTCGCGCGAGTCCGACCACCTCGCGCGGTACGGCGGCGAGGAGTTCGCGATGATCCTGCCGCGGACCAGCCTCGACGAGGCGCAGACCCTGGCCGAACGCATCCGAGCCTCGGTGGCGGCGCTCGACCCCGGGCACCCCGATCTGAACGTCACCATGTCGATCGGCGTCTCGGCCTACCCGGAGTCGGCCGAAGACAGCGACGGCGTGCTCGGGGCCGCCGACGCGGCGCTGCTGCGCGCCAAGACGCACGGCCGCAACAGGGTGTGCCTCTACAGCGATGCGACCGAGGGCGCGGCGACCGAGCTCGAGGGCGACCTCGTTGGTCTCGGCCGGCGCTTCGCCGCGTTCATCGGCCTCAGCGAGGCGGAGACGGCCGGCCTCGTCACCGCTCTCGCCGTGCACGAGACCGGCGCGACCGTGCAGGAGGAGGTGCAGGTCATTCTCGGCACCGGCACGAACGGTGACGCCAAGCCGAACGACGTGCGCCGGAGCGCCGTGGACGCGCTGGTGTACGGCAACGAACGCTGGGACGGCGCGGGATACCCCGAGGGGCGGCGCGGGAGCGCCATCCCCCTCGTCGCCCGCGCCTTCGCCGTCTGCCGCCGCTTCGAGGTCGCCGCGCAGAACGGCGACAGCGTCGCCGACCTCCGCGGCCGCGCCGCGCACGAACTCGACCCGCGCATGGTGCAGCGCTTCGCGGCGATGCTGCGCGCCGACAAGGCCGAGCACAACTAGCGCCTCATCGCACGGCCCGCCGCGCTCCGGAATACGCTCGGCTCCCCGCCGTCGGTTTCTTCCCGCGGCAAATCTGACATACTTGCCTCATGGACAACGTCCGCCCCATGCGCTCTCGCAAGCCCGCGCCCAAACGAGCCGGCCGTCCGTCACGGCGCCGAGTCATCATCAGCATCGTCGTTGCCGTGCTCGTCGTCCTGATCGCCATCGGCGGGCGACTCCTCGGCTACTACGTCGACTGGCTGTGGTTCGGCGAGGTCGGCATCCGCTCGGTGTTCTGGACGGGCATCTGGTCTCAGTTGCTGCTGGGGCTGGCCGCCTTCGTCGTGTTCTTCCTCGTCGTGGCGGCGAACGTCGAGATCGCGCGACGCCTGGCGCCCAGCTACCGCGCCGATGAAGACGGCACCCTGCTGGAGCCCCGTAGCCCGGCCGTGCGTAAGTGGGTGGGCGTCGGCGGCGTGGCCGTCAGCGCCATCGCCGCCTTTGCCGCGGCCGTGGCGGCCTCGGGTTCCTGGCAGACCTTCCTGCTCTACTTCAACCAGGTCGAGTGGGGCGACAAGGACGCCATCTTCGGTCGCGATCTCTCCTTCTACGTGTTCGCCGTGCCGGCGTGGCAGAGCGTGCTCGACTTCACGCTGGCGGCGCTTGTCGCGTCGCTGATCTTCGCCGGCGTCGTCCACCTGATCATGGGCGGCATCGACCTCAAGCAGACGGGCGCCGCAGGCGCCGCAGGCTCGGGAGGCGCGGGTGGCGCCGGCGAGTCCGGCAAGAGCTCGCCGTTCGCCCGCGCCCAGCAGGCCGCCGCTCCGCAGCTCCCGCAGGTTGACATCAAGCTCGGCGGCCGCGCCGTCGCTCATCTCTCGGCGATCCTCGCCGCGATCTTCATCGTCGTCGGCATCGGCCAGCTGTTCAAAGGCTGGAGCCTGCTCTACTCGACGGCCGGAGCCATCTACGGCGCCGCGTACACCGACGTCGTCGTGCGCCTGCCGCTCACGCGGGTGACGATGGTCATCGCCTTCATCCTCGCGGCGGTCCTCCTCTGGAACATGCGCCGGCGACACCAGTGGTGGCCGGTCGTCATCGTCGTGTGGATCGTCGCACTCGTCGTTCTGCGCGGCATCGTGCCGGCCGCGTACCAGTCGCTGGTCGTCAACCCGAACCAGCTCAGCAAGGAGCGCGAGTACATCGCCAACAACCTGGAGGCCACGAAGAAGGCCTACGGGCTCCACGACATCGAGCAGGAGGCGATCTCGCCGCGCGCCACGCTCACGCCGGCGCGGCTGGACGACAACCAGGCGACGCTGCGCAACATCCGGCTGTGGGACCCCGCCACCCTGGTCACGAGCTATCGCCAGCTTCAGGAACTGCGCCCGTACTACATCTTCCTCGACGCCGACGTCGACCGCTACACGGTCAACGGCGTCTATCGCCAGACCATGTTGTCAGCCCGCGAGCTGAACATCGACGGCCTGCCCGAGCAGGCCCAGACGTGGGTGAACCAGCACATCACGTACACGCACGGCTTCGGCGTGGCGATGAGCGCCGTGAACCAGGTCACCGCCGACGGCTCCCCGGACTTCCTCGTGCAGGACGTGCCCCCGCGGGGCGCCCCTGGGCTGGAGATCGAGCAGCCGCGCATCTACTTCGGCGAGCGCGGCACCGACTACACGCTGGTCAACACCACGGAGGCGGAGTTCGATTACCCCGCCGCCGACGGCGACGTCTACACCGACGGGTACACGGGCACGGGCGGCGTGCCCATCTCGCCGGTGTTGAACCGCCTGGCCTTCTCCGCCCAGTACGGGACGATCAAGTTCTTCACGACGTCGGCGCTCAAGAGCGACAGCCGCCTGATCTTCCGCAACAACATCCGCGAGCGGGTGCAGGTCGCGGCGCCCTTCCTCGAGCTCGACACCGACCCGTACATGGTGATCGCCGACGGCCGTCTCTGGTGGATCCAGGATGCCTACACCACGACCGACCGGTATCCCTACGCGACACCGACCGGTGAGCTCAACTACCTCCGCAACTCCGTCAAGATCGTGATCGACGCCTACAACGGGTCCATGAAGTTCTACATCTGGGACGAAGAAGACCCGATCCTCACGGCCTGGCGCGGCATCTACCCGGACCTCTTCACGCCGCGCAGTGAGGTGCCCCAGGCGCTGCTCGAGCACGTGCGCTACCCCGAGGCCCTCTTCAACGTCCAGGCAGAGATATGGCAGACCTACCACGTCGACGGACCGGAGATCCTCTACAACAAGGGCGACCAGTGGGCGATCCCCGAGAACGTGTCGACCACCGAGGGCGGCCGCATGGACTCCTACTACGTCATTATGAAGCTGCCGGGCGAGGAGGAGGAAGAGTTCCTGCAGATGCTCCCCTTCGTGCCCAACGGCAGGAAGAACATGATCAGCTGGCTGGCCGCGCGCAGCGACGTGCCCCAGTACGGCAGCAAGCTGAACATCCTCTTCTCGCGCAGCACCACCGTCTTCGGTCCCAACCAGGTGGAGTCGGCGATCAACCAGGACCCGGAGATCTCCGCCCAGCGCACCCTCTGGGGGCAGCAGGGCTCGCGGGTCATCCTCGGCAACCTCCTCGTCGTCCCCATCGAGGATTCGCTCCTCTACGTCCAGCCGCTCTACCTGCAGAGCGAACAGACGCAGCTGCCGCAGATGAAGCGCGTGATCGTCTTCTACCGCGCACCCGAGCTCGAAGGCAGCGACGCCAACGCCCGTCAGGTGGTGGCCATGCGGCCGACCCTCGGCGAGGCGCTTGCGGCAGCCTTCGGCGAGACCTTCGACACCGGCAGCGCCTCGGGTGACACCCCCGCCGACACCGGCGAGACCCCCAGTCCCGGCGGCCAGGCAGGCGGCGGCCTGAGCGCCGAGGCGCGCGAGCTCATAGTGCGCGCGAACGGCGAGTTCAACGCCGCCCAGGAAGCGCTCAAGGCCGGCGACTTCGCCGAGTACGGCCGCCGCGTCACCGCGCTGCAGCAGGCCCTGAACGACCTGCAGCGTCTGCAGCAGCAGTAGCCGCCGGAGCGGATCGGCCGGGCCGCCTTCGGCGACCGGCCACCTCCTCTTGTAGACGAACGTTCCGTCCCGCTCCCGCCCTGCTCCGGGCACACTAGGGAAGCAACCCCATGAAGGTCCGTTGCGGGGGGAGTAGAATCCCTAGCTGCATCGCGTCGAGACGTGGGGGTCGGCGGAAGTGGAGGGACAGGCTCGTGGAGCGCGCCTGACCTGACTACGCGTCACCCGTGCGACCCTCATCAATCGCCGCCGAGTGCCGATACCGATTCTGTGGAGCAGCGCGGGTCTGGCAACCCGCGCACCTAGAGCTCCCCCTGCAATGGCTGGGAGGAGTGCCATATGGTCAGCCTGGCAAAGAGAGGCCGCGCGCCGTACGCTTCGGCGCGCGCGTCGAGCGTTACCCACCCGCACAGCGGAGCTGGAGCATGCTCCGATCTCGGTCGGCGCCGTGCGTCCCGAACCGGTCGTGGCTTCAGCATGGTCGAACTCCTGGTCACGATCGTGCTCGCCGCCATCATCTTCGCGGCCATGGTCCCCGTGTTCGTCGGCGCCCAGCAGCAGGCTTCCGGCGACAAGATGCGCAACATTGCCCTGAACACGGCCCAAGACCACATCGAGAAGATTCGCCAGATGCCCTTTGACCAGATCGTCAGCGGGACCAACCTCGACGCCGAACTCGGCACCACGTGGGATTCTTATGGGGAAAACTCGAGCAAGAGGTTCTTCATCACCCACACGGCGGTGCCCAACGGGAGCAGCCCCACCAACTATTACACTGTGACGGTGACCGTGCGCTGGAATCCGCCGCCCAGTCCCGTCAAAGACGTGGTGCTCAGGACCATCGTGGTCAACCAGAGCGCCGTCGCTGTCGAGCCATCGGCGTCTGCGCCCACGGTCACCGGCTTCTCCCCGACCTCGGGCCCTGTGGGGACCTCCGTCACCCTGACCGGCACCAGCTTCACCGGCGCCACCGCGGTCGCTTTCAACGGCACGTCGGCTGCGACCTACAGTGTCGTCAGCGCCACGGAGATCACGGCCACTGTGCCGACGGGAGCCACCAGCGGCACGATCGCCGTCACCACCCCCGAGGGCACGGGTGTCAGTTCGGCGAGCTTCACGGTCGGCATTACGCCCGCATCGCCTCCCACGGTCACCGGCTTCTCCCCGACCTCGGGCCCTGTGGGGACCTCCGTCACCCTGACCGGCACCAGCTTCACCGGCGCCACCGCGGTCGCTTTCAACGGCACGTCGGCTGCGACCTACAGTGTCGTCAGCGCCACGCAGATCACGGCCAGTGTGCCGGCCGGAGCGACCAGCGGCACGGTTGCCGTGACGACCCCGGCAGGCACGGGCACGAGTTCGTCAACCTTCACTGTATCGTCGACCTCTCCGAAGTTCTGGACGCTGACGGTCACCACCAATACGTGGGACATCATCAAAGGGGTCACCGTGACCCGAACAGACGTCATCCCTAACGAGGCCTACGGCACCAAGATACCCAACGTGAATAGCGACGCTGTCTGGACGAACTTGCCCGAGGGCACGTATCTACTGACCTGCGTGTACTCGTGGCAGCCGAAAACGGTCACCCAGTCGGTGCAGCTCAAGGCTAACACCACGGCCCAATTCAAGAACCTCAAGTGGTAGCGATATGTCGCTAAGGACAAATCAATCTCAAGCGGGCATTTCGCTGGTCGAGCTGCTGGTCGGCATAATCATCTTGTCCATCGTCACGACCATGATCATCATGAGCTGGACCTCTCTGCAGAACTCGTACTCTTCCACCGTCAAGGGCGCCGAGGCTCGAAACACCGCTCGCGACGCCATGGAGCGAATGCGGCGAGAGATACGGGACATCCAGCCGCCGCTTGGGCAGACCGGAGGGATCACTCAAGCCGGAGCCAACGAAATCCGATTCACTACCGCGTTCAATGATCCTGGGACCGACGGGGACGGCCGCATTCTCTTGACGCGCTACTACTATTCGTACGACGGCAGCAAGCCGCCCGACCAGTGGCGCCTCTTCCGTCAGCGCGACACCAACAACGACGGCTCCTTCACCGGCGACCCGACCATGGTCATCGCGCGAAATGTGGTGAACGGCGCCGTACCGAGCGCCGGCAGTCCCACGCCCGTCTTCGAGTACTTCGGCGTCGACGGTACGACCACTTCGGTTCTCACCGAGATCGCCACCGTGCAGATTCGCGTCATCTCAGATCTCAACCCCACGCACTCACCGACGTACTTCGATCTGATGACTACCGTGCAGCCGCGCAACTTGCGGCCGCAGTAGCGAAGGAGGGGCGGCCATGAAGAGGGTCAAGAGAGAAGAAGGCAGCGCTTTGGTCCTTATCCTGGGTGTGGCCTCGGCGCTTGCCATCCTTGCCGCGACACTGGTCATGGTCACGGCGAACACCCAGGGAGCCACTGCCGCCAACCGCACCCAGGTCCAGGCCTTCAACATTGCCGAGGCAGGCTTGAACAGCGCCGTCGCCGGAGCCGTGAACAGTGCGTGGCCTGATGTGAGCACGATGACCTTCAGCCAGACCGAGTTGATGGCGGCCTTCGCGTCGGCGTACCCGACCGCCAGCTACCCAGACCCCAAGGCTCGGCCCGAAGCCACTGTGACTGCCTACGACGACCTTACGCCCATCAACACATCGGTCGCCTGGGACTCTGATGGCAACGGCATCATGTGGGTGCAAGCCAACGGGACCTATGGCGACAAGACGGCCCGCATACGGACCAAGATCCAGCGGACCGTTGCGAGCGGCTCAGCCATCAAGACCGGGGTCGGCGTATACGCCGGCGGTAACGTGTCGCTTACCGGCACGGGGCAGATCGGCAACATGGATCTGACGCAGAACGCGGCGATCTACGCCGGGGGCAACCTGTCGCGAACGGACCAGACGTGTCTTCGCGTTGCCTCCGCAGTTATCGGAGGAGCCCAGGAGCAGGTCCCAAGTTGGATGCTCGCCGGGGAGAGCTGGCTGAACCCGCCACCTCCGGCTCCGGGTGGACAGGTCGTTCCACCGCTCGACGAGGTCATCCCGCCGGACATGGTTCAGACGTGGGTCGACCAAGCGAGCACTGCGGATCCCAACGGGACGGTCGTCACCAAGGCTGACTTCGGGCACTACAGCTACGTGTGTCCGTACCCTGCGGCAAAGGTCGTCGGCAACCTCCAGCTCGACAGCGCCTGGACTTCCAAGCCCAAGTACACGTTCAACTCCCTGTATGTCACCGGCGACTTCACCGTAGCCGGCGACTGCCTCACCAAGATCGACCGCCTCTACGTGGGCGGCAAGCTCACCGTGACCGCCGGGCCGGGGCGGGGTGCGGTGCCCGATCAGGAATGGGGCGCGGTCTTTGTGCAGGGTGACGTGAGTATCACCAGTGGGCACTTCATGACCATTGAGATCCTGGCTACGAACGGCCGAGTCACAGTGGGGAGCGGTGCTCAAGTAGGTGGAAACGGTGTCGGCGCTAACTACAAGCCGACTCTGTTCGCGCTCGTCGGTGACGGAAAGGACTTCGTCGGGCAGGGGAGTGGTTCGGCAGTCTTCAACGGTGTCGCGTACACCAAGTCCGGCAACCTGCTCCTGAGCGGCGGTAACGGGCAGGCGTTTGTGGTCAACAGCGGAGTGGTGAGCATGCCTCGCGAGCCCTTCTTCCGAGGCGCCGCCTTTGCAGGCGGCAACGTCACCATCAGTGGCGGGTGCAGCCTCGCCTACGACGCCAACGTCATGAACAACCTTGCGGTGACCGAGACGACGCCCGTTCTGCAGATCGTGCCTGGCACCTGGCAGGAGCTGTCGCCGAACTGAATCACTGAAGACTGGGGCAGAGCCCCGACAAGAGGGGTCCTCACACCTCTCTCTGCCTCCGGAACAGGCAAACGTGAGGATTCCAGGGGCGCCGGGCCGGCCGCCAGAGCCGCCCGGCGCCCCGTCTCTTCTTCCCGGCGGGCCCGTTGCCTGCGGGGCTACGCATCTTGCCGCCCTCGCGCACGCACGGCCCGGTACTTTCGTCACCGTGGTATGAGTGCGACAATAAGGAGTCTTCTCGATCCCGGGGCTCGTGAGAGGCGGGTCGCAGGGTCGTGGGCGGACCGGGCGAAGCGTTAACCGAGAGAGAGCGGTGCCCGGCGGGGCTACGTCTGCGTGAGTGAGAGGCTCACGTTTCCCCCCGACCCGCCGATACAACGAATAGAGAATCCCCCGCTATCCGGAGGCAGGGTAATGAACAGGCACTTCTGGCAGGCCTGTACGCGCGGAGCTGGCTTCAGCTTCGTGGAGTTGCTGGTCACCATCATCATCGCGGGCGTGATCTTCGCGGCCATGGTCCCCGTGTTCGTTGGGGCGACCCAGAAGAACTCGAGCGACTCGGCTCGCCTGCAGGCTGCCAACGTCGCGCAGGACAAGATCGAGAAGGTCCGGCAACTGGCGTACGGCTCCATCGAGGCCGACGCGGCTCATCCGGACACGGCGCCCAACCTGTACAATCCGGCGTTTGCGGACGCCCAGTTCGGTCCCAGCACCACTCTGAACACCGGCACGGGCAGCCGAACGATCCACACGGACTACACGGTGGAGCGCTACCCGGCGGCTGCCACGGGGCTGACCTCTCAATACAAGGTCGTGACGGTGGATGCCTACTGGGACGCTCCTCCGTCACCCGTCAAGCATGTGGTCCTGCAAACGATCGTCTACCGACAGTACTCGGGGCCACCGATCACGGCTTTCTCGACCGATCCGGGGATCGGCGACGATGGAATCATGGGCGAGGATGACCTGGCCTCGGTGACCCTGTCGGCCCATGTGGACCTGACCTCTGGCGTGACGCCGGCCTCGGTCCAGTTCTCAGTCGCCGCTTTTGGGGGGCAGACAGTGGCCAGTCAGCTCGTCAAGACGAGCGACCTGAATCCCGCCTCGGGCTACTGGTACGACGGCAGCGGCACGTTCTACTGGATCTGGGATTGCTCCACCGCGGCGAACACCGTGTACGACCTGCAGGCAACCGCCTACTCGACCGACGGTTTCGCCGGCAACACGCCCCATCTGTATCCGCGCATCGAGCACACGCTGCCGCCGGCGCCCCCCACGGTAGTCACCGCCACACCGGGCGATCAGGCCGCCAATGTGAGTTGGGGATCGTCGCCGGCGACGGACGTGGCGTCCTACGAGGTGTTTCGCGCGACGAGCGCCGCTGGGCCGTGGACAACGCTCATCGCCACGGTCGGTCAGGCGACAACGACATACCTCGACAACACGCCCCCCCTGGTGAATGGCACGGCCTACTACTATGCTGTTCGCACGCTTACCACAGAGGATCGTCGGAGTGCTCTGGTCATCTCCAACGAGGTCATTCCGGGCAGCTCCGCCGACACCACCCCGCCGACCGCACCTTCATTTGTCACGGCTTCTGCGGCGCCGGCCGCTGCGACCATCACGCTGATTTGGGGCGAGTCCACGGATTCCGGGCTGCCCAGCACGGGCGTCGCCGGGTACGAGATCTGGCGCAGTCCAGATGGCGTGGACTGGGGGGCGTCCCCCCTCGCATACTGGACCAACCTGCTCAACCTCACCTACCCTGATGCTGCGGCCGGTTGGGACAGTACGTGGTATTACCGGATCCGCGCCGTTGACGGCGCTCTCAACCAGGGCCCGTGGAGCGCGACGGTCCACGCAACCACCATCGAGGAACTCCTGCACGATCTCAGGATCTCCGTCAAGCCCGGCAACAACGCCTGCTATGTTTGGGTGCTCAGCATGAGCAACAGCCACTACTACGACAAGGACGGCAGCGACAAGGGGACGACCCGACCCGCCGGCACGTACATCACCAAGAACAGCAGCATCGCGTTCAGCAACCTCCATGACGGTGCGTATACCGTCTACGCAAGCACCGGCTCGACACCGACGGCGACGTACGGCGCCACGGTCCAGGCCCCCTTCGGTACGCTCACCGGCGTGACGCCATGAGGAAGCAGCAAGGCATCAGTCTGGTCGAGTTGCTGGTTGCGATGTCGATCATGAGCGTCATCACGGCCATGCTCCTGCTGGGCTGGTTCTCGCTCAGCAGGTCCTACGGCTTCACGGTTCACAGTGCCAACGCGCGCGACAGCGGCCGTCAGGCCATTCAGCGGCTTCAGCGAGAGATCCGCGACGCCGAGAAGCCGCCGCAGGGATATCTGGGCACGAGCACGTATGACGCCCCGGACGCGATCATCTACCGGGCGAGGCCGTATTGGATCGCGCTCTCCACCACGTTCAACAACGCCGGCAACTCCACGGTGGGCTGGAGTGGTCCGACCCCTACGCCGTCTCCGAGCCGTCCACATCTCGTGGTGTACAGGCTCTACTCCGATCGGGAGTTGTGGCGCTACGAGGATCTGAACAACAACGGCGCGATCGACATGACGTCCGGTGTCTTCAACATGATGTCGGAGCTTCCCACGGCCTTCAGCGTGAACGAGCAGGTGAATGGCGAGGGCGCGACTCTGTTGCTCTCCAACGTCGTCAACTACGCGGACCCAAGCAGCCCTGTCCCCTTGTTCCAGTACAACTACTACGATTCAAACGGGGTGCTGCAGTCCGCCAACGCGTTGTACGGCGCCGACAGGCAATCCATTATCGCTGTGCAGTTGCGCCTGCTGGTGGACCTGGACCCGACACGCGCGCCGGTTTACGCCGATCTGCGTGGCACCGCGCAACTCCGCAATGCACGGTAGCCGGCGGATGGCGCAGAGAGTGAGGCATGGGATGAACGCACGAGGGCGGTTCAAGAGCCAACGAGGCGCCACATTGCTGATTATCATCGGCATCGGGGCAGCGCTCGCGGTGATGACGGCGTCGCTCGTCATGGTGGTCGGCAACATGCAGGCCAACACTGCCGACTCGCGGACGCGAGATAAGGCGGCGACCGTCGGCGAAGCTGCGATGGACGGGCAGATGTACGCGCTGGCGCTGAACTGGCCCAAGACAGACGCCACGAATCCCGCGCCGGTCCTGGACACGAGTCGGCTGCGCGACCAGTTCCCCACCGACGAGTTTCCGAACTCGACGGGCGACTTCGTCTCGGCCGTGTACTACGACGACTCCGACACAAATGGTGACGGCGTCGTCGACGTCAACGATGCGCATTGGGATGCCGACGGCAACTACCAGATGTACGTCGAGTCCCAGGGCAAGGTCGGCGGTCGCGCCACGCGGTTCCAGGCACTCGTGGAGCGGACGTTCGTGGACACGAGCTTCCCGCACGGCATCGCCATCTACGACGGCGGCGCTCTCTCGAGCAACGGCCAGGGCAATAATCCAAAGATCGCCATCTACGATTCCGGCGGCTACGACGTCTCGGGCTACGTCAACGGCACCATCGGGACTTCGGGCAACGACCAGGAGCGGGAAGTCTTCCAGAGCACCATCAACGTCGTCGATCCCGCGACCGTTGCCATCGTACCGTCGCTCGACAGCCTTCTGCCATACAACACGATCAGGCAGGTCATCGCTTTGGCCGCGAGTATGGGGCGCTACTACGATGTCGCCGGCGGCGACAGCATGCCCGCCGACATGAGCGGCATCTGCGTGATCCGGGTCAACGACGGCACCACGGTCGATCTCAGCGGGGGCATCAACATGGACGATGGCCCCCATGCCGTGCCCGCGGCGGATGACGAGCCGGGAATCCTGCTCATCCTCGGCCCGGAGCCGGAGCCCGAAGGCACCAACACCGGTCCGAACATCAAGATCAACATGCAGGGGAACGACAGGTTCTACGGCATCTTCTACACGGATGGTCAGCTCGACTTCGCCCACGGCACGCCGGCCTTCTACGGCATGACCGTGTTTCGGAGCTATGTGGACATGAGAGGCACGTGCGACATCTACTACGACGACTCCGCGATCTCCAAGCTCACCGATCGCTGGACGCTCTCGGTGAAGCTTGTCCCCAACACTTGGCGAGAGATCCAGCCGCTGTAGGGCGCCATGGACGTCGTTCATCTGGACGATCGGGGCGGGAGGCGGGAAGGGCCACCCGCCCCGATTCGCGTACGCTGCCGTCGTGCGTGGGGCCGCCCCGCCGCCGCTCGTCATATACTGACGCTTCGTGGGCGATTAGCTCAGGGGTAGAGCACCTGCCTTACAAGCAGGGAGTCGCTGGTTCAAATCCAGCATCGCCCACCACGCTCTGTTGCCCCCCTGCTCCGGCGAGGGCGCCCGAGGCGCTCGGCATTCCCCGCCTTCGAGGCGCTGCGGTATGGTACCGGCATGAGTGAGGTCGACCACAGATCGACGGATGCATCGTCTGCGCGCGGCGAGGCGCTCCACGCGGCCGCGGAGGCGGCGCGTGAGCGGCAGTCGCACGTCCGCCACGAGTTGCGTTCGCCGCTCGCCGTCATGTACCCGTTGCTGTCCCTGCTGCTGGACGGCGGGGCCGGCGAGCTCACGGCGAAGCAGCGGGAATACCTGGAGGTCCTCGAGCGGAGCGTCGTTCGGCTCGAAGGCCTCATCGGCGGCGTCGCCGACAGCGGCTGGGCCGACTGCTCCGTCGCGCCGCCTGCGCCCACGGATGTGTCCCTCAGCGACGTCGTCGACGACGTGCTGAGCGCGCGCCGGGCCGGCGTCGGTACTACCGGGCGAATCGACGTGCGCTCCGGTCCCGGGCCTCTGCCTCACGCGTGGGTCGACCGCGACGACGCGCGCCAGATCGTCGCCGGTCTGGTCGGGAATGCCGTCTGCTACGCCGCGGCCGGCGGGACGATCACGGTGCGCATCGATGCCGGTGATGGCCCCTGCGGCGTCGAGGTCGCCGTCTCCGACACTGGGCCGGGGATCCCCCCGAGCGAGCTCGGGCACGTCTTCGACTTCGGCTTTCGCGGCGAACTGGCGCGGGAGCTGGGCGTGCCGGGACTCGGCGCCGGTCTCTGGGTCTGTCGTGAATTGGCGCGGCGTAACGGCGGGGACGTCACGCTCTCGACCGCCTCCGGAGTCGGCACGACGGCGACCGTCTCGCTCCCGGCGGCACACGCACGATCCTGAGAGCGTAGCGCGCGTAGCCGCCGGTTTGAGGTACCCACGCAGGGGTACACGACGGCGACTGCCGGTCCCCCGCGCGGGACACGCAGAAGACCACGACGGGGCGATGCTCTGCCGGCTCCCTTCCGATAGCCTCGCGCCCATCCCGGGTCATGGGACGTATCCTGGGGAGCGCGCTCCCCGGCCGCCCGGGCCGGGCGGCCGTGCGTGGTAAAGTGGCAGGACTCGCCTCCGGCGGGGTCTGTGCCGACGACAGCGGGAGGGATACTGGCAGCCAGCACGTCAGCCGATCGGGCGCCGCGCACGCTCTTCGTGACCAACGACTTCCCACCTCGCATCGGTGGCGCCCAGTCGTACTACTGGGGCGCCATCCGTACGCTCGACCCATCCGAGGTCACCGTTCTCGCGCCGGCGCACGTCGACGCGGCGGCGTTCGACGCCACGCATCCCTACACGGTCGTGCGTGCCTCCACGTCCGTGCTCTGGCCGACGGCGGCCATGTTCCGCACGGTGGCCGCGCTCGCGCAGAAGGTCGGCGCAGAACTCGTCCAGCTCGGCCACCCGCTGCCGGCAGGACTGGTGGGTCCGCAGCTCAAGAAGCGCTGCGGGATCCCGTACATCGTCTTTCTCGGTGGCGCCGAGGTCACGCTGCCCGGCGCCGTCCCCGGCGTGAACGGCCTCCTGCGGCACGTCCTCGGCAATGCCTCGATGCTGCTCACCGTCAGCGAGTACACCGCCCGTGCCGCGTCTCAGCAGGTGGAGGGCGCTGTGCCGGCCGAAGTGCTGCGGCCGCCGCTCGATGTGGCCGGCTTCGTGCCCGCCGGCGCCGGGGAGGCCCAGCGACTGCGCCGGTCTCTCGGCATCGACGGTGAGCTCGTGGTGTGCCTCGGGCGCCTCGTGCCGCGCAAGGGCCAGGACAAGCTCATCGACGCGTTGGCGCTGCTGAGCCAGGAGTTCCCGCGCCTGCACCTCGCCCTCATCGGCGAGGGGCGTCTCGCGACGCGCCTCTACGACCGCGCTCAGCGGCGTGGCGTCGCCGGGCGGGTACACCTCACAGGCGCCCTCGTCGATTCGGCCGTGACCGACTGGCTGCATGCGGCCGACCTCTTCGCCTCGCCGTGTCGTACGCGCTGGGGTGGTTTTGAGGTGGAGGGCTTCGGGATCGTCTTCGCGGAGGCCGCGCTCACCGGCTTGCCGGTGATCGCCGGCCGCTCCGGCGGCGCACCCGAGGCTGTGGCGGAGGGAGAGACCGGCCTGGTGGTGGACGGGGATTCCGCGCAGCGGGTGGCCGCGGCGCTCGCCACGCTGCTGCGCATGTCGCCCGAGCGCCGCCGCGAGATGGGTGCGCGCGGCCGTGACCTGGCGTTGTCGAGGCACACGCCCGAGGTCGTGGGCGAACGTTATCGCGAGCTCCTGCGGCGGGCGGCCGTCCGGTGAACGAGGGCCACAAGGCAGTCCCGGGGCACGCGACGCAGCCACCTCACGAGATGGACGCGATCGAAGTGGCGGAGACATGCCCGGTCGACACCATCCCGCCGATCCCGGGGATCGCGCCGGAGGGCGTGAGCGCCCCGGGCCGTCTCCTCGTGCCGAGCCTGGGGCGGATGCTGCTCGGCATGGCTGCGGGTCTCGGGATCGGCGTCGCGGTCATCCTCATCGCCAACCCCCACATCGCCACCGACGTGCACGACGCACAGCGGGCCTCCGTGCAGCCTGCATACCTGCTGCTCGCGCTTCTCTGTGTTGCGATCATCGTCATCACCGACGCCTGGTCGCTGCTCATCCTCGCGCGCGTCTTCGAGCCGGACATAGAACGGCGCCCCGTGCTGTGCACGGCGCTCGAATCGCACCTCATCGGCGGAGCCACCTCCTTCGGCGGCTTTGAGATCCCCTACCAGATCGTCATGCTCCGCCGCGGGCGCCTGAGCGGCTCCCAAGCCATGTCGGTGGTCGTCTTCAAGGGTCTCGTGCACACGCTTCTGCTGGCCGTCGTCGCGCTCGTCTCGCTGCTGCCCTGGACGGACTCGGCCATCACGCCGCTGCAGCGCTGGCTGCTGCTCGGCGTCACGGCCGCGCTGGTCCTCGTGTGGGTCGTCGTCTGGCTCTGGGTGCAGCGCCCCATGGGGCGGGCCTTCGTGCCGAAGCGGCTGCACGGGAAGCTTGACGAGCTCGTGGACGCGGCTCGGGCGTTCGGCGGCGCCAGTCGCCGCACCATCGCGGAGCTGGTCGCCCTGCAGCTGGTCTACTGGATCGCGATGTTCGCGATCCTCATCTTCGTGCTCTTCGCGCTCGGCTGGCGTGGCCCGATCGTCCCGATCATCACGGGTCAGGCGGTGATGCAGGTGCTCATGCCGCTCTCGCCGCTTCCCGGAGGGGCCGGCGTGGCCGAGCTCAGCTACCTGGCGCTCATCGGGCCTTCGACGCCCGAGAGCATCCACGTGGCGAGCCTGGTGCTCTGGCGCTTCTTCACCTGGGTGCTGCCGGTCGCCGTCGGCGCGGTCTCGCTCAGCACCAGGGGGTTGTGGCGTGCCACGTGAGCCACGCGCCTGGGGCGCCGCCCGCACGCTGCTGTGGATGAGCGGCGCATTCGCCGCCGGCTGCATCCCCAGCGGGCGGCTGGTCACGCGGGCGCTCACCGGCCAGTCCCTGGAGGAGATCGGCGACGGTAAGCCCGGCTCCTCCAACGTCGCCCGCAGCGTGGGATGGAAGCCCGGCGCGGCCGTTCTCGCCCTCGATGCGGGCAAGGCGTACGTGCCCGCGACCGTGGCGCGACTGGCCGGCGCCGGCGACGGCGCCGTGGCGGCCGTCGGCATCAGCGCCATGCTCGGCCACATCGCCGTGGTCCGGGGTCGGGGCGCCGGCTCCGCCCTGGGCGCCATGTTCGCCATGGACCCGGGGACCATGGCGATCGGCGCCGCGGAGCTGCTCGCGGGCTTCAGGCTCCACCGCAATCCTCAGGCGGTGGCGATCACGGCCGTCTCGCTGCCGCTGATCAGCCTCGCGCTGCATCACCGGCGGCCGGCGCGCGCCCTGGGGCCGCTGGTGCTCATCACGATCCTGCTGGCGGCGCGCATCAAGGGTTCGCCGGGCGCCGGCCTGCCGTCGTCGCCCGGCTTGGTCTGGCGGCGCTTCTGGCTGGACAGGGACGACTGAAGGGTGGCGGCTCCATGCGCGTCGGTCTCGTGACGCCGTACTCCTGGACCGTGCCGGGCGGCGTCAACCACCACATAGAGCACCTTGCCGCCGAACTGCAGGCACGCGGCCACGAAGCGTGGATCATCGGCCCCGTGGGCGTTCTCTCACCCACGCGCCGCTCCGTGGACAGCAGGCGGCAACAGGCCGCCGAGCGCTTCATCCCCATGGGCACCGCCATCCCCCTGCCGTCCAACGGTTCGCGCGCCTATATCAGCATGAACCCGCGGGCCGTGCTCCGCATGGACCGCGCGCTGCGCTACGGGCGCTTCGACGTGCTGCACATCCACGAGCCGGGCACGCCGTGGGTGAGTCTGGCGGCCGTGTTCCTTGCCGCATGCCCGGTGGTGGCGACCTTCCACGCGGCGCTGGAGTCGTCGTTCGGGTACGACCACGCCCCACGGCTCAGCCGCGCCGGCATGAAGCGAATCGATGTGCGCATCGCCGTCTCGGAGGCCGCGCGCGAGTACCCGGCGCGGCTGTACCCCGGCGAGTACCGCATCATCCCCAACGGCGTGGCGGCGGAGAAGTACGCGCGCGCGGTGGGCGCGGCCAAGACCAGGAACCGCGTGCTCTTCATCGGACGCGCCGAGAAGCGCAAGGGGCTCGGCGTGCTTCTGCACGCCTTCACGGAGCTGCGGCGGCGGCTGCCCGACGCGACCCTGGTGATCGCCGGGGCCACGCGCGGTCAGGCGCTCGAGGCTTCGCGGGTCGGGCTTGGGCCACCGCTCGACCTCGAAGGCGTCGAGGCTCTGGGCTGGGTGGCCGACGACGAGAAGGTCGACCTGCTGGGCGAAGCCGAGGTGGTGTGCGCGCCGTCCCTGGCTGCGGAGAGCTTCGGCATCGTGCTGGCGGAGGCCATGGCCGCCGGCGTCCCGGTGGTCGCGTCGGACCTGCCCGGCTATCGATCCGTGCTCCAGGGGGGCGAGGCCGGCCGGCTCGTGGCTCCCGGCGACGCGGTCCCTCTCGCCGGAGCGTTGCACGACCTTCTGCTGGATCGTGAGGAGAGGCGGCGGCTCGCGGCGGCCGGTCTTGTCGCGGCGCAACGGCTCTCGTGGCGCCGCGTGACCGACGAGATCATCGCCGCCTACGAAGACGCCGTCGCGGTGGGCGACCGGCCCGGCGTGCACGGCCTCCCGGGCAGGCCGTGGTTCGGCCGGGCCGTGCTCGAGTACAAGCTCAGCGGGGGCCGCGCGGGGCGCGAGTAGCCGCTTTGCCGCGCCCATTGGCGTGTGCTAGACTCCCGTTTCGCTGCATCGCGGCCGGCCGCTCGCGCGACCGGCCGTCATCGTCCTTTCGCGGGGGCGTAGCTCAGCTGGTTAGAGCGCCGGCCTGTCACGCCGGAGGCCGCGGGTTCGAGTCCCGTCGCTCCCGCCACTCTCCTCCCTGCGCTCAGCTCGCCAGAAGCTCGGGATCGCGCAACTCCTCCTCGCCGAGCGGCGTCGCCAGCCAGGGTCCCTCGGGAAGGACCGCCGGGTCGGTGATGAGCGTCGTCGAGCGGGTGCACGCGTCGACCCGCAGGCCGCAGTCGCCGTGCCAGAGGTAGCGCGCGCCGTCATTGCCGACACACATCGCTTCGAAGCCGCGTGCCGTGACCTCCGTGCGCGTGAACGTGGCTGTGGCGTCGAGCATGGCATCTTCTCCCGCGTAGAGTCGTGGGGCGCCGCTGCGCGCGGCGCCGGGGGCGTCTCTTCCTGTTGTCGGCGCGGTCGAGCCGCGGCTTGAGGAGGGTCGCGGGACGGGGCGTTGCCGAAGCGAGCAACGCCCGCTGGAACGAGGCGGGCGGCGGCCGGGAGGGCGCCGGTCCGGTATGGCCTCAGTCAGTCCACGGGGTCACGCGGCAGAGGAAGCCGCGCAGCGCGGTCGCTCCCATCTCGCGGCAGTACGGAGGGTCGCTGCTCGTCAGCACGTTGATGTTCGCCTCGGCCCAGCCGTGGAGATCCCGGACGTCGCGCTCCGGATACCACCAGAGGGGCTCGGCGACAACAACTCGCGGGTCGATGGCGTCGGACAGATGGGCCCTCTGGCGGGCGCGGCCGCGCCGAGTCTCCAGCGCGATCCAGTCACCCTCCGCGATGCCCAGGGCGCCGGCGGTCTCCGGGTGGAGGAGCGCGAGCGGTTCGGGATGCTGCCGGCGCAGCGATGCGACCTGCCTGCCGGTCGAGTGGTAATACTCGGGCAGCTTCCAGCTCGTGAGGACGAGCGGGTACTGCTCGGCCAGGCCGGGCTCGCTGAGTGGCGTCTCCGGCGGCTCGTGATAGAGGGGGACGGCGTCGAATCCCCACTCGGCCAGCTGCTCCGAGACGAGCTCGACTCTGCCCGAGGGCGTGGCGAACCCACCCGGCTTCTCGTGCGGCTCCGCCCGGGTCGGCAGGAGCCAGCCGACGTCGAGCAGCTCCTCAAAGGTCATGCCGGAGGGCTCCAGCAGATAGTCCAGGGCCGCGTGCTCGCCGGCCCAGAAGCGCTCGCCGAAGCCCATCTTGCCGGCCAGCTCGTTGCAGATGCGCAGGTCGGACCATGCTTCACCGACCTGCGCGACCTTCCGGATGGCGCTGACCACGGGGGTGTTCGAGGACTGGTGGATGCCGTCCGTCTCGAGGTACGTGGCCACCGGAAGGACGATGTCGGCGAGCTCGGCGGTAGGCGTCATGAACTGATCGGCTACGACGAGGAGGTCGAGGCTCTCGAGCGCGCGGCGGACCTCGTCCACGCCGCTGTACGACTGCAGCATGGACGCCCCGGCCACGTACGCCGCTCTGACGGGGTACGGTTCGGCGGTCAGCATGGCCTTGACGACCGTCTGGGGCAGGGCGGCGTAGTAGTTGGGCAGCATGCCCTGTTCCGCGCCGACCCTCCGTGCGCGCATCTCGGGGGATATCGCGTCCTGCTGGTTCAGCTCGGGCGAACCGCCGGCGACCACGTTCGGCGGCACCCACGCGATCTCGCCGCCGGACCGCCCCACGTTGCCGGTGATGGCGCGCAGGATGGCCAGGGCGCGTCCCGCCTGGAAGCTGTTGATCGTGCCGTCGATCCCCCATCCGCACTCGAGGATCGCGGGACGGTTGGTGGCGTAGGTCCGCGCCAGGTCCCGGACGGTCTCCGCCGGCACCCACGTCAGCCGCTCGGTCTCCGCGGGGGTGTAGGCGCGCACGGCTTCACGCAGCTCGCCGAACCCCGTCGTCCATCGCTCCACGAACTCCCGGTCGTGCAGGTCCTCCTCGATGACGACATGGATGACGCCCAGCGCGAGGGCCAGGTCGGACCCCGGGCGCAGCTTCGCCCAGACGTCCGCCCTCTGGGCGTAC
>CAYTRM010000005.1:0-21679 GCA_964440225.1 uncultured Thermoleophilia bacterium
ATCGCGATGGCGGCAAGGATGCCGATGATGATGATGACGATCAGCAGCTCGATCAGGGTGAATCCGTCGTGCCGACGCTGAAGTTGTGCCTGCATGTCCGTGCCCCCCGCTGGCTGGGACGCTCATGTACGTGTCATACCTATTGTGAGCATCCACGGCGCGCCCGGACTGAGTCGTTCGTCTAGGTACCGGAGCCCGGCGAGTCTGGGACTCGGCCATGGATCCCGAGAACGGCTCCCCCGCGGGGGCGCGAGACCGCTTCGGCGCAGTGAGCCCGCGCCCGCAAACGCGCCCGGGGGGTGCGCACGCGAGCCCCGGACGCTACGATTGGAGGCAGGCGCGCGCCGTGGCCATGCGACCGGCGCGCGGATCTCGACCGACGACGAAGAGGGCCTCTGATGACAGCGCGCAGCACCGTCGCACTTCTGGCCTCACTCGCCATCCTCGCCGTGGCCGCGCTTCCCGCGACGGCCGGCGCAGCCGGATCGGCGGAAACGCCGCAGGCAGGACCGCTGAACCCCGCCTTCGTCGAGGCGCTGCACGACCCGCTCGTGACGGCCGGGCTCGGCCGCAGGCCGAACCCCGTGGCGGTGCACGTGGGCTCGGTGGCCAGAGCCAGAACGACGAGGACGTCTCTTCCCGGAGCCTACAGCCTCATCGAGCAGGGCCGGGTCACCAGGGTGAAGGATCAGCGCAGCTACGGCACGTGCTGGGCGTTCGCCAACATCGCCGCGATCGAGTCCAAGCTGCTGCCCGCGCGGCTCTGGGATCTGAGCGAGGACAACCTCGTCGGACGCAGCGGGTTCGGCTCCTCCAGGAGTTGGCGCTACAACTGGGGTGGCTACGACTTCATGGCGATCGCGTATTTCGCGCGCTGGGCCGGCCCCGTGAACGAGACCAACGACCCCTATCCGTCGCCGACGCTGCCGAAGCAGAGCCGCGTACGCAGGCACGTGCAGGGAGTAGCCATGATCCCCGGACGCGTCGGACCGCTGGACAACGACCTCATCAAGCAGCTCGTCGTGGACAACGGGGCGCTCAGCGTCGGCATGTACATGGACCCGACCCAGCAAGCCTACAACGGGTACGGGGCGCGGGGGTCCACGGCGGAGCACGCGGCCTACTACCTGCCCGACCAGCGCGGGGAGAACCACGGAGTCAACATCGTCGGATGGGACGACTCGTTCTCCGCCTCCCACTTCACCGGCGTCACCGGCGAACCGCCGGGCGACGGGGCCTTTCTCGTGCGCAACAGCTGGGGCGCCGCGTTCGGTGAGAGAGGCTACTTCTGGGTCTCCTACTACGACGCCTCGTTCGCGCGCGAGCAAGGCCTCGGCGGCTACGGCGGCTGCGTCTCCTACACGGTCGTGAACAGCACGCGCAACTACGGCCGCAACTACCAGCACGACAAGCTCGGGGTCACCGACCACTGGGGCTACGGCGACAGTCTGGTCTGGGGCGCCAACCGCTTCACGGCGAAGGCGAACGAACCCATCGTCGCCGCCGCCTTCTACACGCTCGCGGCCAACACCGGCTACGAGGTCTGGGCGGGCCGCCGGTTCAGCTCGCTCAGGCTCCGCGCGACCGGCGTCACTCCCCTCCCCGGCTACACGACGGTGAAGTTCGACACCGCACTGCGGGCCCGCCGCGGCAGGCAGTTCGTCGTCGTGGTCAGGCTGGACTCCCCGGGTGAGATGTACCCCTTGGCAGTGGAGCGACCCGCGGCGGCCTGGCAGAAGAGGGCGACGGCGCGGCGCGGGCAGAGCTACATGAGCCACGACGGCGTCACCTGGAGAAGCCTCCTCCGCTACGCCCCGAACGCCAACGTCTGCATCAAGGCCTTCGCCGAGTAGAGGGCTGGGCGACGATATGCCCGCCTCCCCGCCCAGCGGCGGCCCGCGGCCGTTCCGGCTTCGGGCCGTGCTCTTCGACTTCGACGGCACACTCACGCAGCCGGACGCGCTCGACTTCGCGGCATTCAAGCACGAGATCGGCTGCCCGCCCGGCGACTTCGTGCTCGAATGGATCGAGGCTCTGCCGCCGGGGCGGCGGCGCGACGACGCCCTCGCCGCCCTCGAGCGGTTCGAGCTGGCCGGCGCGCGCACGGCGGCGCCGAACGACGGCGCCGAGGCGGTCATCGGCAGCCTGCGCGCCCTCGGCCTGCCGGTCGGGATCCTCACCCGTAACGGCCGCCCGGCGGTCGAAGAGTCGCTGAGCCGCTTCACCGCCGTGTCGCTGAGCGACTTCGACGTCATCGTGACTCGCGACGACGGCCTTGCGCCGAAGCCGGCGGCCGACGGGGTGCTTCACGCCGCGGGCGCGATGGGCGCGGCGCCCGAGGAGACGCTGGTGGTGGGCGACTACCTCCTCGACATGCAGGCCGGCCGGGCTGCGGGAGCCGTCACGGCCTATCTGACCAACGCCCCGGCGGACGCTGCAGACCCGGCGACTCGAGACGAGGCCGCGGCGATCGCGGATGTCGACGAACTGGCGTGCTCCGACGGGTCCGAGTGCGACTTCATCCTCTCGCGACTGGACCACCTGCGCGACGTCGTCCGCCTGGGTCTGCCGCTCCCCGCGGGCAAGCTGCCCAACGACCTTCTCGGCGGCTACATCCGCTCTCTGGCGGCCGGCGACCCGGCGCTTCTCGTGCCGCCGGGAGTCGGCCAGGACGTCGCCGCCCTCGACCTGCAGGGCGCCGAGGTCATGGTCGCCCACGGCGACCCCATCACCCTCGGCGGCGGCGAGCTCGGGCGTTCGGCCGTGCTCGTGAACGCCAACGACATCGCGACCTCGGGCGTGAGACCCCGCTGGATGCTCGCGACGGTGCTTCTGCCGCCCGGCACCACCCCTTCGCAGGCGCTGGCGACACTCGGCGACATCGCCGCGGCGGCGGCTGAGGACGACATCGTCGTGGCCGGCGGCCACACCGAGGTCTCCACCGCCGTCGTCCGCCCCGTCGTCTCGCTCACGATGCTCGGCACGCTGTCCCGCGCCGAACTCCGCGACAAGCGCTCGGTGCGCCCGCGCGACCGCGTCGTGCTGACGAAGGCGCTGGCTATGGAGGGGACGGCGCTGCTCGCCGACGAGCTGGACCGGCGCCTCCGCGCCCTCGGGATGACCGATGCCGAGCTGGCCGGCTGTCGGTCTCTCCTGATGGAGGCGAGCGTCGTGAAGGAGGCCGGCATCGCCGCCGGACTCGAGGCCGTGCGGGCCATGCACGACGTGACCGAAGGAGGGCTGGCCACGGCGCTGCGCGAACTCGCGGCGGCGACCATGCACGGCGTCGTCGTGCACCGCGACAAGGTGCCGGTCGCGACGCTGACCCGGCGCGTCTGCGACCTGCTCGGGGCCGACCCACTGGGGCTCATCGCCTCCGGCAGCCTCCTGATCTGCTGCGCGCCGGACGGCGTCGCCCGGCTCCTCGAAGCGCTGCGCGACGGCGGCGTCGAGGCGCGGGAGATAGGTGAGTTCGGGGAGCCGGGCGCCGGAGTCGCCGCGCTGGAGCGCGGCCGGCCGGCGCCCTGGCCGGAGTTCGCCGCCGACGAGGCCGCGCGCCTGCTCGCACAGTAGGAGACGCCGGAGCGCCGCTCAGAGCGCCGTGAGCCGCCAGTCGATGTTCATCTCGTCGCAGAGGCGCGCCAGCGACTCGCGCACCGCGGCGACCGGCGTCGTGGCCGGCACGGAGACGACCAGCTCCATCTCGAAGAGCGGCGCGTTGGTGTACGGCGCGGGGCGCAGGGCGGAGTCGGCGCTCTCGATGTTCACGCCCATCTCCCCAAGGAGATGGGCCACCGACTGCATCAGCCCCGGGTGGTCCATCGCCCAGGTGTTGAGCCGGAAGGGAAGCGCCGGCGGCCGTTCGGCGCCGGCGGCGCCGGCCGGCCGCAACTCCGCGTGGACGCGGCTCTCGCGGCTCAGGGAGTCGAGGCCGTCGCGCAGACGAGCCATGGTCTCGTCGCCGCCCGCGATCAGCAGCATCATCGCGAACTGCCCGTGCAGGTTGACCATGCGACTGTCTTCGAGGTTGCCCCCGCGACTGGTGATGTAGCCGGTCACCTCGTCCACGAGCCCGGGGCGATCGTCTCCGAGGGCGGTGAGCACGGCGTGGCGGACGGTGGTCATGCGCAGACAGTACCGGCATCCGCGCCGAAAGACAAAGCCCGGCGTCCCGATCGCCTCGCGCGAGGTATAGTGAAGTCGTGACCCACCGTTACCGAGCCGACCTCCACGTCCACTCCAGGTACTCCGCGATCTCGGCCAACGCCGGCATCCGCGCGCTGCGCAGCGCCGAGTCGTACACCGAGCCGCTCGAGATCTACCGGGCCCAGCGCGCCCGCGGGATGGACTTCGTCACCATCACCGACCACAACACGCTGGCCGGATCGCTGGCCGTGGCCCACCTCCCCGACACGTTTGTCAGCACGGAACTCGACACCTGGTTCCCGGAAGACGGGGCGCGCGTGCACGTCGTCGCCCTCGGCATCGACGAGGCGACGTTCGCCGAGGCCGACAAGGCGCGCGCTTCCGTGTACGACCTCGTGGCCTGCCTGCGCGAGGCGGGCGTCACCCACTACCTCGCGCACCCGCTCTTCGACATGGCCGGCCGCATCACACCGGATACGGTCGAGCGGATGCTGCTTCTGTTCTCCGTGCTCGAGGGCCGCAACGGCGCCCGCACGACACGCTGCAACGGACTCCTCCGGGCGATCGCGGCGGCGCTCACCCCCGAGCAGGTCTGGGCGATGGCGGAGCGCCAGCGGATCGAGCCGTTCGGCGAGACCCCCTGGCGCAAAGCGCTGACCGGCGGCTCGGACGACCACAGCGGGCTGTTTTCGGCGAGCGCCTTCACCGTGGCCGGAGGCGACGGGACGGCGGACGGCTTCGTCCGCGCCGTGGCCGCCGGCGACTGCGAGCCCGGCGGCGCCGACGGCGACGCCCGGCTGCTCGCGCACAGCATCTACGCCGCCTCGTTCTGGCGCATCCGGCAGATCCTGCGCCTCGACGAGCCGGCGTCGAAGCGGCGTGCGCTCGGCCTTCTGCACAAGGGCTTCGGCCGTATCGGCCGGGATGTGCCGGTGCTCGAGAAGACGGTCCGCGGCGTCCGCACCATCGCCCCGGGCCTGTTCCGCGACGGCGATGCGCGGGGCCCTTCGTGGGAAGGACTCCTCGAGCGCGAGATCGGCAGCCTCATCGCCGATCCCGACGGGATCAACGCGGTCGACGCCAGGGAGCTCAACCGGCGCCTCTTCTCGGTCGCGCAGCGTCTCGCCGACGACGTCGTGAGCCTGCACCTGCAGCCGCTCCTCGACCCGGCCGTCCGGCCGGGTCTCAAGCGGCGGCTGCAGAGCATCTACGCAGTCGGCATGGTCAACTTCCTCGAACTCCCGTACTACATCGCCTGGATCGTCCAGAGCCGCGATCGCGGCATGCAGGAGCAGCTTCGCGCCTACTTCCTCGGCGAGCGGCGCCACAGCCTGCGGGAGAAGGTCGCCGTCCTCTGCGCGGACGGCTGCGGCGGCCCGCCGGCGACCGCGGCCGCGACGACCGGCCTCACGTCACCCGAGGGCACGAGCCCGGCGCCGGCGACCGGCCGGCCCGGCGTGCCGCGTCGCCCCGACATCGACGTCACGCTGCTCGCGTGCTCGCCGTGCGGCGACGCCCCTCCCGGCGCCGTCGGATTCCGCGCCCTGGCATGGCGGCCGTCGGCGAACGGCGACGGACCCAGCTTCCTGATCCCGCCGGTGGTCGAGATCGTCGACTACCTGGAGGAGGAGGGGTTCAGCGCCCTCCACACCGACTCGTCGGACGGCGAGGGCCTCCTCGCCGTCGCGGCGGCGTGGCTGCTGCACCTTCCACTGACCGGCGCCGTCGACCCACACGATCTCGCGGCGCCGGCCGGCCGCGCCGACATCGCCGGCCGCCTGCGGCTTCGGTACAAGCTGTGGTTCTACGGACGGCTCGATGAAGCGTACGCGCCGACACGCGAGACGGCCCGCGCCCTCGCCCGGGGCGGCCTCGAGCCGCGTCGCATCGCCGTGCTGCCGGCGCCGGCCGGCGAAGCGCCGGCGCCGTCGCTCGGGCGGTCGCACTAGCCACACGCGGCCCGCCTCGACCGGCCCTACTCCGCCTCGGCGAGCAGCGCGTAGATGCGCTTGCGCGCTTCTCGCAGGATCTCCAGGGAGCTCTGCACGAGTTCGGGCGAGCCGGCCTTGCCGACCTGCTTCGCCGCGGCCCCGAGCTGGAACACGGCCTGCCGCAGCGCGAAGCGCGGATCCTGCTCGCCGCCCTCGGCGCCCCACGGCGAGTCGCCGATGCGCTCCTTGACCGACGCCGCCTCCGCGGCGCCGTCCTCCGTCAGCGCGAACACGCGCCGGCCGCCGGCCTCCTCACCCTTGATGAGACCCTGGTCCTCCAGCAACTGGAGGGTCGGATAGACAGAGCCGGGGCTCGGCCGCCAGGCGCCGCCGCTCCGCGCCTCGAGCTGCTGCATGATCTGGTAGCCGTGCATGGGCTCTTCGCTCAAGGCCAGCAGGACGGCGACCCGGACGTCGCCGCGACGGGCCCGCGACCAGGGGGCGTGACCGTGCGGACGAGCGTGCAGGTGCCCGGCGCCGGGACCACGGCGGGAGCCGGGACCGGGGCCGCGACCGGGGCCGGGGCCCTTGCCGCTTCCGGCGCCTCCACCGGGGCCGGGGCCCTTGCCGCTTCCGGCGCCTCCACCGGGGCCGGAGCCCGAGCCGGGGCCGAAGCCCGAGCCGGGGCCCGAGCCGGGGCCGGGGCCGGAACCCTTGCCGGGGCCGGGGCCCTTGCCGCCTCCGCGGCCGCCACCCGAGCCGGGGCCGGAACCCGAGCCCTGGCCGCCGCCGCGGCCGCCGAACTTGAAGCGCGCGGGGACGGAGTCGTCGCCGCGCGGTGCGCCGCCGCGGCCCTGACGGCCGGGGGAGCGCTGGGAGTGGGAACGTGAGTACATCTCATTCTCCTTGTAGCGTTGTAACACGATATATCGTAATGCATCGCTGATGAATGTCAAGTCCCCCCTGTGGCGGCGGAGCCCCGCCGCGGCGAGCAAGCGCGCGCCCGGTCCCATCCTGTAGAATCCGGGCGCAATGATCCGCTACCGCGACACCCGCGGCGTGACCTCGCGCTCGCGCACCTTCACCGAGGCGATCCTTGAAGGGATCGCCCCGGGCGGGGGGCTGTTCGTGCCGGAGCGCCTGCCGGAGTTCTCGCTCGAGCAGATCCGCTCGCTGGCGGCGCTGCCGTATCACGCCCGCGCGGCGGCGGTCTACGAGGCCTTCAGCCTCGACGTGCCCGCCGCGCGCACCCGCGAGATCGCCGCCGCGGCCTACGGCCCGGACTTCGACGACCCGCGGGTCGCCCCGGTACGCGACGTCGCCCCGGGGCGTCACGTGCTCGAGCTGTGGCACGGCCCCACCCTCGCCTTCAAGGACATGGCGCTCCAGTGCATGCCCCTGTACTTCAGCGAGGCGCTGGAGATGGCGCACGCGAAGGGCGCCACCGGCCTCGACTTCCTGATCCTGGTGGCGACCAGCGGCGACACCGGGGTCGCCGCGCTCAACGGCTTCGCCGATCGCGCCCACACGAAGATCTGCGTCTTCTACCCCGACGCCGGGGTCTCCGCCCTGCAGGAGTTGCAGATGGTCACGCAGCCGGGCGACAACCTGACGGTCTTCCGCCTCGACGGCGACTTCGACGCCTGCCAGAACGCCGTCAAGGCCGTCTTCGACGACGACGCCTTCGCCACCGAGCTCGCGGCGCGCCACCGCCTCTCGCTGAGCTCGGCGAACTCCATCAACTGGGGCCGGCTGCTGCCGCAGATCGCGTACTACGTGAGCGCCTACGCGGACCTCGACGCCCGCGGCGTCGTCACATCCGGCGCCCCGGTCGACGTCTGCGTCCCCACCGGCAACTTCGGCAACATCCTCGCCGCGTACTACGCCAAGCGCATGGGCGTGCCGCTCGGGCGCATGCTCTGCGCCAGCAACACCAACAACGTCCTCTTCGACTTCATCGGCTCCGGCACGTACGACATCTCGTCCCGGCGACTCGTCAAGACGCCTTCGCCCTCCATGGACATCCTCATCTCGTCGAACCTGGAGCGTCTGCTGTTCGACCTGTGCGGCGACGCCGCGCCGATCGCCGCGTGGATGCAGGACCTCAAAGCCGGCGGACGGTTCGCGGTCGACGACGCCACGCGCGAGAAGCTGCGCGAGGGATTCACCGGCACGTGGGTCGACAACGACACCTGCCTGGAGACGATCGGCCGCGTACAGCGCGAGCGGGGCTACCTGCTCGACCCGCACACGGCGGTCGCCTGGGAGGCCGCGGACCGGCTGGGCGGCGACGCTCCCGTGCTCATCGTGAGCACCGCGCACTGGAGCAAGTTCGCCGCCGACGTCGTCCGCGGTCTCACCGGCGTGCCTGCCGGCGCGCCGGTGCCGGGCGCCGCCCACGACCTTGAACTGCTCGACGAGGTCACGCGGCTGGCGCCCGGAGCGAGCGTGCCCCCGCAACTGCAGGCCGTGCGCGAGCGACCGCGCCGCTTCGACGCCAGGGTGGAGGCCGGCCGCGACGCAGTCGAGGCCGGCCTGCGAGCTTGGCTCACCGAGACGTGAGCTTGATCGGCGGCCGGGGCGACCCTGCGGCCAGGGCAACGACCAGCGGAGGCGGGGTATGACGGGACATTCCAAGGGCCAGGGAGCAGGCTGGATCGAGTTCTCCGGCATCTTCTTTCTCGTGGCGAGCGCCTTCAACCTGATCGCCGGGGTCACCGGGCTGCTCAAGCGCGAGGTCTTCGACGAGAGCGCGATCATCGTCGCGAGCCTCCAGGAGTGGAGCATCCTCTGGCTGGTCCTCGGCGCCGCACAGCTCGTCGCCGGCGTGGCGGTGCTCATGCGTCTGCGTGCGGCCCGCGTCCCGGCTATCGTCCTCGCGGTCATCGGTCTGGTCGCTTGGTTCGTGATCTGGTCGGTCAGCCCGTTCTGGGGTCTTGCGATGATGATCGTCTACGGCGTCATCATCTACGGGCTCACGGCGTTTCGGGAATACTTCGACTGAGATGAGCGACCCCTGCTCCGATCCGCACCGACAGAAGGTCCCCGGAGCGGCGGCCGAGCCACCCTCGCGACCGCGGCCGAGCGCGTGGCGCTGAGCTCGTGACGATTACCCCGGCGCGACACCCGTGGGAGCACGACGGTGTGCGTATCGACGGCGGGCGCCTGGTCGTCGCGGGACGCGACGCGGAGGCGCTCGCGCGCACCCACGGCACGCCGCTGTACGCGTTCGACCTCCACCGCATCGGCGAGCAGGCGCGCGCCCTGTACGAAGCGCTCGAGCGCGCCGGCCTGCGCGCCCGCGTCCGTCTGGCGCTCAAGGCACAGCACGAGCCCGCCGTCCTGGCCCGCGTGCGCGGGCTCGGCGAGCCGGGCGCGCCGGGCACCGTCGGCATCGACGCCTGCTCCCCCGGCGAGGTCCGACACGCCATGGACCACGGCTTCCTCGCGGGCGAGATCAGCTACACGGGAACCTGCCTGTCGGAGCGCGACCTCGACGCGATCGCGCCCCTCGGCGTCCACGTCAACCTCGACCTCCTCACGCAGATCGAGCGGTTCGGCCGCCGCTGCCCCGGCCGCTCCGTTGGCCTGCGGGTCAACCCGCGTGGCGGCGTGATGCGCGGCCACGCGGAGAGCCTGTACAGCGGATCCCGGCCGACCAAGTTCGGCATCTACGAGGAAGACCTCGACGCGGCGCTCGCCCTGGCCGCCCGGCACGATCTGACGGTCGATACCCTGCACGTGCATCTCGCCAACGGCATGCTCGACAGCGATCTGCCCGCCTTCGACGCCGCGCTCGAGCCGGTGGCGCGCATGGCGCGGCGGCTGGCCGGCGCCGGCTGCCCGCTGACCGAGATCAACGCGGGCGGCGGTCTGGGCACACCACTCCGCGAGGGCGAGGAACCGCTCGACCTCGACGCCTACGCCGCGATCCTCGCGCGCCACTTCGGCGGGCTCGACGTCACCGTCGCCGTCGAGCCCGGCGAGTTCCTCACCAACGAATCCGGCGTACTCCTCGCCGAGGTCGTCACCGTCGAAGAGCGGCTGGGAACGACGTTCGTGGGCCTCGACGCCGGCTGGAACGTCATGAACGACCGCTTCATCTACGGGCACAGCCCCGAGCTCGTCGTGGCGGCGCGCGCCGGAGAGCCTTGCGACGGACGGGTCACCATCGCGGGGCACATCAACGAGGGTGACGACCTGTTCGCGGTCGACCACCCGTTCCCCAAGGTCTCGGAGGGCGAGATCGTCGCCGTCGTCGGCGCCGGCGGCTACACACCCGGGATGTGGACGGACCACTGCCTGCGCCCGCGGGCGCGCCGCGTGTTCCTCGAGCGTCCGCCGGGCTGAACACACGGGCGGCGCCGCACAGCGGCCTAGCCGCGGAGCAGCAGCGAGGCCGCGAACGCGAAGTCGAGGCCGGCCACCACCGCCAGGAGCATAGAACCCACGCGGCGTCCGGCGACCCAGGCGGCAACCGAGAACAGCGTGAAGAAGATCCCGCCGCCGAGCATGAGCAGCACGACCACGTTCCCGCGCAAGCGGCGCCTCCTCGAGGAGTCCCGCGGCCGGCCGGTGCGGCCGCTCGGTACAGTCTCCGACGGCGAGCGCGTGGGGGCAAGCGCTGGCCGGCTTGCCGGGCGCGCCCCCACGGCGCACACTCGACGGGCAAGCCGCCCGTCACCCAGGGAGCACCCGATGACCGCCTCGCCAGATTGGCCCGCCGTGCTCGCCGCCGCAGCTGCGGCTGGCTGGACGGCGCGCGTCGTCGCGGCGGAGCGGCTCGGCGACGCGCGTGACCGGGTGGCCGGGGCCCTCGGCTCCGCCGAGCTGCCCGGCCCGGCCGTCGCGCGCCTCGCCGCCGAGGTCGCCTTCGATCTGCCCGGCGGCCGCGACACCGGCACGAACGCCGGAGGCCGGGCACGCTCGGTCGTCGTCGCCGCCGCCGCGCGGCCGCTGACCCTGGCCATGCTGACGATCGACGGAGAGCGCCACGCCGTCCCCGTGCCGCCGCACTACGCCGGCTACCACACGGCCACGACGGCCCTCAGGGCCGTTCTGCAGGAGGCCCTCGTTCCATCCGGATTCTCGGCCGCCGGCTTCCAGCCGCCGCTCAAGACCCTGGCCGCCTGCTCAGGCCTCGCGCGCTACGGAAGGAACAACCTCGCCTATGTCGCCGGGCTCGGCAGCTACCTCGTGCTGGCGGCGTGTGTCAGCGACGCGCCGCCCCCACCCGAAGCCGTGTGGGAGGAACCGCGCGAGCTCGACCGCTGCGCGCGCTGCAGCGCCTGTCTGCGGGCCTGCCCGGGCGGCGCTATCCGCGGCGACCGCTTCCTGCTGCAGACGGACCGCTGCCTGACCTGGGTGAACGAGGACGAGGTTGCCTTCCCCGAGTGGGTCGACGATGCCTGGCACCACTGCGCCGTGGGGTGCCTGCGCTGCCAGCAGGCCTGCCCCGAGAACGCCACGGTCGAACTGCGAGTATCACCGCCGCAGGTCTTCGACGAGGCGGAGTCGGCGGCCATCCTTGACGCGACCCCGCCGAGCGGGTTCTCCGCCGCAACGCGCGAGAAGCTGGCGACCTCTGGCCTCGACTACTCGCCCGCGCTCATCGCACGCAACGTACGGGCGCTGCTGGGCATCTGATCCGGTCGTCGCCACGCCGACGGATAGCCTGCCGGCGTCTGGGGGCATGATCAGGATGTGGGCGTGCGGTGGTCGCGCGACGGGGAGCCGAGGCCCGGACGCCCGGGGAAGGAGCGGAGATGCCACATCCGATCGTGCTCGGGTACGACGGGTCGTCGTGCTCCGCGGCGGCCCTCGACGAAGCCGTCGAGCTGTCCCGCGACACGCCCGGCTCGACGATCGTCCTCGTGTACTGCCACGAGCCTCCACCCGGCCTGTCCTGCGCCCTCGATCCTGGGTGCGCCGCGGCCAAGGCGCTCCGCGACTACGAGCGGCGTGTCGAGCACGAGGTCGAGCCGATGCTTCACCGCGCCGCTACCAAGGCGCGCGCGGCAGGTGTGGAGACCGAGGTGCTGCTGGTGTGGGACGAGCCGGTCCGGGCGCTCGAAGACGTCGCCCGCAAGCGTGGCTCGCGCGTGATCGTCGTGGGCTCGCACGGCGAGGGGCCCATCGCAGGCGCGCTGGGCCGGCACACGCCGTTCGAGCTGCTGCACCACAGCGATGTGCCGGTGCTCGTGGTGCCGCACCGGCACTGAGCGCGCCCTGTCAGAAGGCGCCCGGGCGAGCGGCGAGCGCGCGCGACTACTGCGTCTCGCGCGCGAACGAACGCACGGCCGCCACGGCGGAACGCCACGCCCGCACCAGTTCGTCGCGGTCGGCGCCGGGAGAGGGCGCGAAGCTGTCGCCGGCCGTCCAGAGAGCGGCGACCTCGGCCTCGTCGCGCCACACGCCGGTCGCGAGCCCGGCGAGCCAGGCCGCGCCGAAGGCCGTCGCCTCGGGCTGACCGGCCCGGGTCACTTCCGTCCCGAGCAGGTCGGCCTGGAACTGCAGCAGCAGGTCGCTCGAGGCGGCGCCGCCGTCGGCGCGCACGACACTCGGCGCCACCCCGGCGCCGGCGGTCTCAGCCTCGTACAGGTCGGCGACCTGGAAGGCGATGCCCTCGAGCGTGGCGCGCGCGATGTGCGCCGAGGTCGTCCCGCGCGTGATGCCGAAGATCGCGCCGCGCGCGTGCGGCTCCCAGTACGGAGCGCCGAGTCCGGCGAGCGCGGGCACGAAGACCACGCCGTCGCTCGCCGTCACGGTGCCGGCGAGCGCGGTCGCCTCCGCTCCGCCGGCGACGACGCCGAGGCCGTCGCGCAGCCACTGCACCGCGGCGCCGCCGACGAACACGCTGCCCTCGAGCGCGTAGGTCCGGCGCCCGGCGCGCTGCAGCGCGACGGTGCAGACCAGGCCGGGGGGCGCGGCCACGGCTTCGGCGCCGGTGTGCAGGAGGAGGAAGCAGCCGGTGCCGTAGGTGACCTTGGCCATCCCCCGGCTGGTGCACGCCTGCCCGAACAACGCCGCCTGCTGGTCGCCGGCGATGCCGGCGATCGGCACGGGCGCCCCGAGGACGTCCGCGGCCGTCTCGCCGCACACGCCACTGCTGTCACAGACCTCGGGGAGGAGCTCCCGCGGCACACCGAACAGCTCGAGCAGCTCGTCGTCCCAGCTGCCCTCGTGGATGTCGTAGAGGAGCGTGCGCGACGCGTTCGTCGCATCGGTGACGTGGCGGCGGCCGCCGCTGAGGCGCCACGTCAGCCAGCTGTCGACGGTGCCGAAGGCGAGCTCGCCGCGCGCCGCGCGCTCGCGCACGCCGGGGATGTGCTCGAGCAGCCAGTGCAGCTTGGTCGCGGAGAAGTACGGGTCGAGCAGCAGACCGGTCTTGCGCCGCACGAGCGCCTCGCAGCCGGCGCCGCGCAGCTCCTCACAGTAGTCGGCCGTGCGCCGATCCTGCCACACGATCGCGGGCGCCACGGGCTCGGACGTCGCGCGATCCCAGACGATCGTCGTCTCACGCTGGTTGGTGATGCCGATGCCGGCGACGCCCGGCGCCCGGACCCCCGCCTGGGCGAGCGCGGCGCGAGCGGTCGCGAGCTGCGCGGCCCACATCTCCAGAGGGTCCTGCTCCACCCAGCCGGGCTCAGGGAAGCTCAGGCCGACCTCCTGCTGGGCGCTCGCGAGGACGGCGCCGGTCGCGTCGATCACAAGCGCACGCGCGCTCGTCGTCCCGTGATCGAGCGCCAGCACCACGCCGCCGGTGACCGTGCTCTCGTCGCTCATCAGATCCCCCCGTTCGTCGGCGCCGTCCGGCGCGTGCCGTGTGCTCCGCGCCGCACTCATGATAGGCGCTCCGCCTTGACTACAGCCCATACCACAGCCAAAGTCAGGTGAACACCCTATTTCCGTGCATCACAGCACACTTCCGCCCGACGAGGGGTAGCATAAGGGACAGAGTGTCGACAGGGACCGCACGCCGGTGCGGTCCGTGCTCGTGGAAGGAGGAGCCCATGGGCTGGAGGAAGATCCTCGAGGCGGAGCACCGCCTGGTGCTCGAGGTGGCCGACGCATCCGACAAGGAGTGCGCCCACATCGCGGCGTCGGGCGTCGTGCGCGCCGACCTCGCGGGCGACATCCTCGGCTTCTTCCGCTACTTCAACGACGGCCTGCACGACCCCAAGGAAGAGGATCTGCTGTTCGCGCGCTGCCACAAGCGTGGCATGACGGACGAGGACGAGCCGCTCGAGCAGATGCTGGGCGAGCACGAGTGGTGCCGCGGCAAGCTGGACTGTCTGGAGCAACTGCTCGAGGTCATGGACCCGGACGACCGGGTGGCCGCGCTCGACTTCGCCGTGCGGCTGCGCGAGTACGTCGAGGTGGTTCGCTGCCATATCCAGGTCGAGGAGGACGTGTTCTTCGACACGGCGCAGCACTACCTCACGCTGGCCGACCGGCGCGCGCTCACTGAAGAGTTCGAGGCCGTCCACTGGGACGAGGTCGAAGCCGGCGTCGCCTCGTACTGGGAAGAGCTCGCCCATCGGCTCACCGAGGCGGAGGCCCAGACGACGGCCTGACCGCTCCCCTCCGACACGATACGGGCCGGCGCGGCAGTCCTGCTGCCGCCGCGCCGGCCCTCTGTGCGTCCGCGCCCGGCCGAGGGTCACACCCAGGCCGACGACCCGCTCGTGAGGTGCTCGTGCATGTCCTTGGCCGCCGTGCGGGCCGCGCCCATGGCGAGGATCACGGTCGCCGCGCCGGTCACGATGTCGCCGCCGGCCCACACGTTGGGCAGACTCGTGCGGCCGGACTCCGTGTACGAGCGTATGTAGCCGCGCTCGTTGCGCTCGAGCCCGCCGGCGTCCTCGAAGAGGGCCCGGTTGGGGCCGGCGCCGACGGCGACGACGACCATGTCGACGTCGATCAGGAAGTCGGAGCCGAGCACCGGCACCGGCCGGCGCCTGCCCGAGTCGTCCGGCTCGCCGAGCTTCATGCGCACGCAACGCATCTCGCGCACCCAGCCCTGCTGGTCGCCCTCGTAGGCGATGGGACTGGTGAGGTACTCGAAGCGCAGACCCTCCTGCTCGGCGTGCTCGATCTCCTCCGTGCGCGCCGGCATCTCGTCGCGTGTGCGCCGGTAGACGATCGCCACCTCACGGGCGCCCATGCGCAGCGCCGTGCGTGCGCAGTCCATGGCGACGTTGCCGCCGCCGACAACGGCGACCTTGGTGCCCATCGGCGCCGGCGTGTCGTACTCCGGGAACTTGTAGGCCTTCATCAGGTTCACGCGCGTGAGGTACTCGTTCGCCGAGACGATGTTGCAGAGGTTCTCGCCGGGCAGCCCCATGAAGCCGGGCAGACCGGCGCCGGTGGCTACGTACACCGCGTCGAAGCCCAGGTCGAACAGCTCCGTGAGGCCGTACAGCTTGCCGACGATGCTGTTGAGCTCGAACTTGACCCCGAGGTGCCGCAGGTTGCCGGTCTCCGCCTCGACGATCGCCTTGGGCAGGCGGAACTCGGGGGTGCCGTAGACGAGCACGCCGCCCGGGCTGTGCAGCGCCTCGAAGATGGTGACGCTGTGGCCGTTCACGGCCATGTCCGAAGCCATGATGAGCCCGGCCGGGCCGCTGCCGACGACGGCGACGCGGCGGCCCGTCTTCGGCGCGCGCCGCGGCAGCGTGACCTGGTCGGTCTGGCGCTCGAAGTCGGCGGCGAAGCGCTCGAGCGCGCCGATCGCCACGGGCTCGCCCTTCTTGCCGAGCACGCACAGCTTCTCGCACTGGTCGTCCTGCGGGCAGACGCGCCCGCAGATAGCCGGCAGCGCGTTCTTCTCGCGGATGACCTGCGCCGCGGCGGCGAAGTCGCCCGCGGCCACCAGCTTCACGAACGCCGGGATGTCGACCTCCACCGGGCAGCCCTCGACGCAGGTCGGCTTCTTGCACTGGAGGCAGCGGCTCGCCTCGGCCATCGCCAGCTCGCTGTCGAAGCCGTAGCTGACCTCCTGGAAGTTGCGGATGCGCAGCTTCGGGTCCTGCTCGGGCTTCTTCTGCCGCGCCGCGCCGGCGAGGATCTTGGCGCGGGTCTTCTTGGGCACGCCGTGCCAGTGGCAGCTCGCGCGGGTGCAGCACGAGAGGGCGGCGACACGCGTGTGCAGCGAGACGTCGATGCTGAACACCCGCGACTCGCACTCTTCGCAGAGCGCCTCGGGCTCGACCAGCGAGGCGTGACAGTGAGGGCAGAGCACGTCGGTCGCCACCGCGTCGCCGGTCCAGCACGGCGAGCAGATGCGCTCGAACTCCTCGAGGCGCGGATTGACGAGCAGGTCGCAGGCGAGGTCGCCCACCTCCACGTCAAGGGCGACCCAGACGCGCCGGGTCTCGTCGTCGTACACGTTGAGCGACGCGTGACACCTGGGGCAGAAGCTCGCCAGATCGCCCTGTTCGGCGAGAGTGGCGAGCTCGAGGTCGATCGTCGTCACCGTCGCCTCCTATCGCGCCTTGATGGATGTGAGCAGCGAGATGCGCTCGTCGCGGCCGTACATGCGGTTGCGCTTGATCAGCTCGTCGAAGTCGACCTCGAAGGCGTCGAAGTGCGGGCCGTCGACGCAGGCGAACCGCGTCTCCCCGCCGACGGTGCAGCGGCAGCCCCCGCACATGCCGGTGCCGTCGACCATGATCGGGTTGAGGCTCACCTCCGTCGGCAGCCCGTAGATGCGCGTCATGTCGGTGACCGCGCGCATCATGATGAGCGGCCCGACGGCGATCACGCGGTCGATGGCCTCGTGCCGCTCGACGAGCATCTTGAGGGCGTCGGTCACCTTGCCGTGGACGCCATAGCTCCCGTCGTCGGTGGTGACGATGAGCTCGTCGCACAAGGCGCGCATCTCATCCTCGAGGATGAGCAACTCCTTCTGGCGCGCGCCCACCACCCCGATGATGTGATTGCCGACCTCCCGGTGTCCCGTGAGGAGGTGGTGCAGCACCGCGATCCCGGAGCCGCCGCCGATGCCGACGACGGTGCCGGCCTTCTCGAACTCCACGGCGGCTCCGAGCGGCCCGCACAGATCCTTGATGGCGTCGCCGACGGCCAGGGACGCGAGCATGGCGGTGCTCTTGCCGACCACCTGGAAGATGATGGTGACGGTGCCGTTGGCCTCGTCGCGGTACGCGACGGTGAGCGGCACCCGCTCGCCTGTCTCGTTGACGCGCAGCACGATGAACTGCCCGGGCCGGATCTTGCGCGCGATCTGCGGAGCCTCGACGGTGAGGCTGATCAGATCGCGCTTCGTGAGCTCCTGCCGGTCGACGATCGTGTTCATGCTCGGCCCTCCGACATCACGTCTCCGCATGATCGCGACCGCACGCGGCCGCATGGATATGCGTATAGGTATATACCCTGAGCCGCCCCGGGGCGAGGGGCGTAGACGCGATCCGGATGACCCGGACGGCCTGCGGCCGCAGGCCGCGACGGCTCTCGCCCGTTGCTTCTGCCGTCTCAAGGGGTACGGTTACCGGGAGTGTTCCGCTTGTCGGCGGATCGAGGGGGATCATGGGGGCTTCGACGGGGACTCACGGCGGATCCGACCGGGACGGGCCGGGCGACCGGCGGCGCGGCCAGAGCCTGCTCATCGCCGGCTTCATCGTGCTCGCCGTGCTCGTCGTCGGGCTCGCGTACTGGGCGTGGCTCGAGCAGGCCCGCACCATCCGCGACTCCGCCGAGAACTCGCTGGTGGCGGTGGCCGAGCTCAAGGCCGACCAGATCGCGGTCTGGCTGGGTGAACGGCGAGGCGACGCGGAAACGATACGCAGCGACCGGGTGCTCGCGGCCACGGTCGCCGACCTGCTCGCGGGCCGCGGCGGGGCGGCGCCGGAAGCGGACGTCCGCGCCCAGTTGGCGGCCGTCCAGGAGCACGGCGACTACGTCGACGTCGTGCTCGTCGACCGCGACGGCCGGATCGTGGTACGCGAGCCCGAGGGTGCGACGCACGCGCTCGGCGCCGAAGTGCGGGCGCTGGCGCGCACGACCCTGCGCACGGGCCGCGTCGAGATGACGGACCTCTACCTCGACGCCGGCGGAGAGGCGCGTCTCGAGATCGCGGCGCCGGTGCTCGCCGACGAGCCCGGCGCGCCGGCGATCGCCGCCGTCGTTCTCCACATCGACCCGCGGGACTACCTGTATCCCCTCATCCAGGATTGGCCGCTCGAGAGCGCCTCCGGCGAGACCCTGCTCGTCCAGCGGCGCGGCGATGAGGTCATGTTCCTCAACGAGCTGCGCCACCGCACGGGAACGGCGCTGCGGCTGGCCAGCCCGCTGAGCGACCCGGACCTGCCGGCGTCGATGGCCGTGCGCGGGTTGACCGGGATCGTGGAGGGTATCGACTACCGCGGCGTCCCCGTCATCGCCGCGCTCCAACCGGTGCCGGACGCTCCGTGGTTCGTCGTCGCCAAGATGGACACCGGCGAGGTGCTGGGTCCGATCGAGAGCCGCGCCTGGCTGACGGCGGGGTTCACCCTCCTCGTCGTCGTGCTCGCCGCAGCCGGTACCCTGCTCCTGTGGCGCGCCCGCGAGCGGCGGGTCGACGCCGAGCGGCGCCAGGCGGAGGCGGCGAACTCGCGTCTGGCGGCGATCGTCGAGTCATCAGATGACGCCATCTACAGCAGGACGCTCGACGGCACGATCACCACCTGGAACGAAGGGGCCGAGCGCCTGTACGGCTACGCCGCGGAGGAGATCGTCGGCAGGTCCGTCGACATGCTCTTGCTTCCCGACCACAAGAATGAGCTCGCCGAGCAGCTCGAGCACGTCCGGCAGGGCACGACCGTACGGCACTACGAGGCGGTCCGAGTACGGAGGGACGGCTCTCGCATCGACGTCTCTCTCAGCATGTCGCCGATCAAGGATGAAGCCGGCGGCGTCATCGGCGCCTCCATGATCGTGCGCGACGTCAGCGAGCAGCACCGCGCGGAGGCGGAGGTACGCCGCCTCAACAACGAGCTCGAGCAGCGCGTCTTCGACCGCACCGCAGAGCTGGACGCGGCGAACAAGGAGCTCGAGGCGTTCGCCTACTCGGTGTCGCACGACCTGCGCGCGCCGCTCCGCCACGTGAGCGGCTTCGCCGGCTTGCTGGCGGAGCGCACGGGCAAGGGGCTCGACGACAAGAGTCGTCACTACGTCGCGAGGATCTCGGCATCGGTGCACGAGATGGGCGTGCTCATCGACGACCTGCTGCAGTTCTCGCGCACCGGGCGGGCGGAGCTGAAGATCGAGCCCGTCGACATGGACGCCTCGCTGGCGGAGGCGCTCGAGCCACTGCAACGTGAGGCCGACGGCAGGGACATCGAGTGGGCCATCGCGCCACTCCCCGACGTCGTCGCCGACCGCGCTCTGCTCCGCCAGGTCTGGGCGAACCTCCTCGGCAACGCCGTCAAGTACACGAGGGGGAGAGCGCCGGCGCGTATCGAGATCGGCTCCGGCAACAGTGCCGGCGTCGGCGTCGGCGCCGACGGCACGGTCTTCTGGGTGCGCGACAACGGCGTCGGCTTCGACATGGAGTACGCTCACAAGTTGTTCGGTGTGTTCCAGCGCCTGCACAGCACCGCCGAGTTCGAAGGCACCGGCATTGGACTGGCCAACGTGCACCGCATCATCACCCGGCTCGGCGGTCGCGTGTGGGCCGAGGGCGAGATCGACGAAGGCGCCGCGTTCTTCTTCACTCTCCCACAACGCAAGGAGGCGGCCTCGTGAACGAGGACTACCCGGGGATCCTGCTCGCCGAGGACAACCCCGACGATGTGGAGCTGACCCTGGAAGCGCTGTCCCAGCACAACCTCGCGAACCGGGTGACGATCGCCCGGGACGGAGTCGAGGCGCTCGAGTATCTGCGCTGCGAGGGCAGCTTCTCGGATCGCGCTCCGTGCCACCCGGCCGTCGTCCTGCTCGACATCAAGATGCCGCGCAAGGACGGGCTCGAGGTGCTGCGGGAGATCCGCGGCGATCCGGCGCTCAGGATGCTGCCGGTCGTGATCCTCACGTCCTCACGGGAGGAACAGGACATCATCACCAGCTACGACCTGGGAGTGAACGCCTACGTGGTCAAGCCCGTCGAGTTCGACGCCTTCATCGAAGCGGTGGAGCAGCTCGGCGTGTTCTGGGCGCTCATCAACGAGCGGCCGCCCGTCCCCGGGCTCTGAAGTGAGCGAGGCGGCGTCATCGCCGATGCGCCTCCGCATCCTGTGCCTGGAGGACTCGCCGCTCGACGCGGAACTGACCGGCGAGGCGCTGCGCTCCGCCGGTCACGAGGTCGACATGGACGTCGTGGACGACCCCGCCGGCTTCGAGCGCCTGCTCGGCGAGGGCGACTACGACGTCATCCTCGCCGACTTTGCACTGCCCTCCTTCGACGCCAACCGAGCACTCGCGCTGGCCCGCTCGATGAAGCCGGACACGCCCTTCATCTGCGTGTCCGGCACCATCGGCGAGGAGGCGACGGTCGAGATGCTGAAGCAGGGCGCCGACGACTGCGTACTCAAGGACAAGATGGCGCGCCTGCCCTTTGCGGTCGGGCGCGCCATCGACGAGCGCGCCCGCGGCCGGGCCCTCGCCGACACGGACCGGCGCATCGCGTCGCTCATCGACAACCTGCTCAACGGCTACGCCTTCTGCCGCATACTCCGCGACGATGCGGGAATGCCGGTCGATTGGGTCTACCTCGACGTCAACTCCGCCTTCGAGCGCCTCACCGGCCTGACCGACGTGGTCGGCCGCCGCGGCTCCGAGGTCGTCGTCGGGTTCCGGGAGGTCGGTCCGAGGCTCCTTGCCGTCTACGACCGCGTCGCGAGGACGGGCGCCCCGGAGACGATCGAGATCGAACTGCGGCCGATCGGCACCTGGCAGTTCGTCTCCGTGTACAGCACCGAACCGGAGACGTACATCGTCGTGTTCGAGGACATCAGCGAGCGGCGGCAGGCGGTGAAGGCGCTGCTCGAGAGCGCGGATCGCCTGCGTGGCACCGTCGAAGGCGCGGTGGAAGCGATGGGCTCCATGATCGCGGCCCGCGACCCGTACACCGCCGGCCACGAGCGACGCGTCACGCAGCTCGCCGTCGCCATCGGCGAGGCCGTGGGCCTGACACCGGCGGCCGTCGACGGGCTGCGGCTGGCCGGGCTGGTGCACGACATCGGCAAGCTCAGCGTGCCGGCCGAGATCCTGACCAAGCCGTCGCGCCTGACGAAGGTCGAGTTCGAGCTGATCAAGGTCCACCCACAGGCGGCTTACGACATGCTCGCCTCCATCGACTTCGAACAGCCCGTAGCCGCGATCGTGCTCCAGCATCACGAGCGCCTCGACGGGTCAGGGTATCCGGCCGGCCTCACCGGGGACGAGTCCATGCCGGAGGCGCGCATCCTCGCGGTCGCCGACGTCGTCGAGGCGATGGCGTCCCACCGCCCATACCGCGCCGCGCTGGGCACGGAGGCGGCGCTGGCCGAGGTGAGATCGGGCGCCGGCACGCGCTACGACACCGACGCCGCCGCCGCGTGCGCCGAGCTCTTCGCGGCCGGATTCGCCTTCGACCCGGCCTGACCTCGCTCGACAACGGTTCCGAC